>JANLVM010000550.1:0-12999 GCA_031364015.1 Gemmatimonadaceae bacterium | reverse complement strand
CGCCCGCGGTGCCAGAATCGCCGCCCAACTTGAGGCAGGCACCATGGGTATCAACGATGCGGTCATCACCGCCGGCCTACCTGAGGTGCCGCACGGCGGGGTCAAGGCCAGCGGTATGGGGCGTATTCACGGGGTCGAGGGGCTGATGGAGTGCGTGCGAACCCGTACCGTGGTGGACGATGCGCTGCCAGGGATGCGACAGCCATGGTGGTTTGGATACGGCCCGGCAAGCACCGCGAGAATTGATGCATACTTGCGCCTGGCGCATGGGCGGTCCTGGTGGGAGCGGCTCTCGGGACTGCCGGGCACGATCAAGATGCTGCTGCGACCAGAACGCCCGCTGTAGCGTATCTTTCCCAACATGTTCGAAACTGTCATCAGCATATTCGACGTCATACTGGTCGCGCTGCGCCCCGCCGTGTTTGCCGTCGGCATACTCACGGCCATCGCGGCAATCCTGTCGTACAGCGTGCGCACGCGAAAAATTCAACCGTTTTCGCCGGTTGCTCGATTGATGCGTGAGAAAGTAGACCCGTGGCTGATCGCGCCGATAGAACGCCGACTGGTTCGCGCCGGGGGCACGCCCTACTCCGCACCGTGGTGGGCGCTCGCCGCAGTGATCATCGCCGGGCTGCTGCTGATCTCGGCCGTCGGTTTTATTCGCGATCAGTTTGCGATGCTGGCGTATGCCACGCAGTCCGGCTCCATTGTTTATGTACTGGTGCGCTGGACGTTTGGCATTCTGCAGGTGGCACTGTTCGCGCGGGTGATCTCCAGTTGGGTCGGAGGCTCGCCCTACTCGAAATGGTGGCGCTGGTCGTACGTTATCACCGAGCCTATTCTGGCGCCGTTGCGTAAAGTGATCCCGAGTATTGGCATGTTCGACATCACCATCATTGTGGCCTACTTCGGATTGAAGTTGCTCGAGTCGGTGATTTTGCGAGCACTGTAAGTCTGTCGGAACGCCGACACTCTGTTCGGTGTCTAATGCCTGACGCGCTGGTTCGAGCGCGTCGTTCTCGTGATCTGGAGCACACAAATGCGTAAACTTTCGTTAGTGGCAGCAAGCGCCGTGGTCGCCATGGCCGCACCTGCTGTCGGGCAGGCGCAGGACAAGGACATCGTTGAGACCGCGCTCGAAGCAGGCACATTCAAGATGTTCGCCCGCGCGATAACCGAAGCGGGATTGCTCGAAACTCTTAAAGGTCCCGGTCCGTTTACGGTCCTCGTGCCCAGCGACGAAGCATTCGCGAAAGTGCCGAAAGCCACGCTCGATGCGCTGTTCAAGGACAAGATCGCGCTGCGCAACATTCTGCTCTATCACGTCATCGCGGGTCGGCTGACCGCCGAAGACTTCTCGCGTCTCAATGGGAAGGGTCGCAAGACCGTCGAAGGCAGCGACGCGAAGGTGATGATGATGGGCGCCCAGTTGATGATCGGGACGGCCAATGTCGTGAAGTCCGATATGATAGCGAAGAATGGCGTGCTCCATGTCATCGACGCCGTGCTGATTCCGCCGGCCAGGTAAGTACGGTCGTAGATGGCGGGGAGTGCGAGCATCTGCTTGCCTCCCCGCTTTTCGCAGGCCAGACTTGGGGTTCCCTCATCCCCGTCTATGCGATTTCACGTTGCCTTACTCGGCGCGCTCCTCATTGGCGCGCCCGCAGTGCTCTCCGCTCAACGCCCGGCCACCGCGCCGGCCGACCTGATCGTCACCAACGCCCGCGTCTACACCGCCGACGAGGCCCGTCCGCTGGCCGAAGCGTTCGCGGTACGTGACGGCCGTATCGTCTTTGTGGGCTCACGTCAGGAAGCCCAGGCACTCAAGGGGGCGAACACGCGTGTAGTCGACGCCGCCGGCAAGACGGTCATTCCCGGGATGGTCGATGCGCATGCCCACTTTGGCGGGCTCGCGCAAACGCTCCGTGCAGTCGACCTGGTGGGTACACGCACCTACGACGACGTGATCGCTCGCGTGGTCGAACGCGCGAAAACCACCCCGAAAGGCGGTTGGATTTTGGGACGCGGATGGGATCAGAACGCCTGGGGTGACACGCGCTTCCCCACCCACGAGAAGCTGTCCGCCGCGGTTCCCGATCATCCGGTGGTGCTCACGCGTGTGGATGGCCACGCGACGCTGGTGAACGCAGCGGCCATGCGCATTGCCTCGCTCACTGCCGCGTCGAAAGATCCGACCGGCGGCAAGATTTTGCGCGATGCGCAGAGCAACCCAACCGGCGTGCTGATCGACAACGCCAAGGATTTCGTCGACAAAAAGGTTCCGGGCCCCACCACGGCGGAAACACGCACCGCACTCAAGGACGCCATTGCCGTGATGCATCGCTGGGGACTTACCGGCATGCACGACGCCGGCGCGTCGCGCGAACTGATAGACCTGTACGAACAGATGGCCCAATCGCAAGAGCTGAATCTTCGACTGTACGTGATGATCGGCGACGACTCGGCGGCGCTCAAGCACTATATGCAAATCGGACCCCGATCGGCGCTCTACAATGGGCAGCTGTGGGTGCGGGCGATCAAGTTGTACGCCGACGGCGCCATGGGTTCGCGTGGTGCAGCGCTGCTGGAACCGTATTCCGACGACCCGAACAACACCGGACTGCTGCTCAGCGCACCGGCGCACATTCGCGATGTCGCCGAACGTGCGCTGAAGAGCGGATTTCAGGTGAACACGCACGCCATTGGCGATCGTGGGAACCGAGTGGTGCTGGACGCCTATGAACAGGCGCTCAAGACCGTACCCACCGCCGATCATCGGTTGCGTGTTGAGCACGCGCAGATTCTTCATTACGACGACATTCCTCGCTTCGCGCAGTTGGGCGTGATTCCGTCAATGCAGGCGAGTCACCAAACGAGCGATATGTATTGGATTGGCAAACGACTCGGCCCTACGCGCGTACTCGGCGCGTATCCGTGGCGCTCACTGATCAATTCCGGCGTCGTGATTCCGAACGGGAGTGACTTTCCGGTTGAGCAAGTGAATCCGCTTATCTCGTTTCATGCGTCGATCGCGCGTCAAGACGCCAACGATTGGCCGGCCGGCGGCTGGTTCACCGAGCAACGCATGACGCGCGAAGAAGCGTTGCGCAGCATGACGCTCTGGCCCGCATACGCTGCGTTTCAGGAGAAAGAAATGGGTTCGCTCACGCCGGGCAAGTACGCCGACTTTGTATTGCTCGATCAGGACATCATGCGCGTTCCGGCCGAGCTGGTGCTTAAGACCAACGTCGTCGCGACGTACATCGGTGGAAAAGAGGTTTATCGCACGAAACCCGTGACACCATGAGAATTGTGTCGCTATTGCCAGCGGCCACTGAGATTGTCGCGTTTCTGGGTGCGACCGAGCATCTCGTTGGTATCACGCACGCGTGCGACTATCCCGACATTGTCCGGTCGCGGGCGCGGGTAACGCGAAGCGCCATTCCGCATGACAGTGGCATGGGGATACTCGATCCAGCAGCGATTGACGCGGCGGTTCGGGCGCTCTCGGGGCAAGGTCATGCGTTGTTCACGCTTGATGAAACGCGAATTCGCGCACTGCATCCGGATGTACTGCTCACACAGGCGATATGCGATGTGTGCGCGGTCAGCGAGACTGATGTGCGCGCCCTGGCCGCGCGACTCTCGCCGGAGCCGCGCGTGGTAACGCTGGGTGGCACCACGATTGATGGTATCTACGCCGACATTCAAGCGGTCGCGTTGGCAGTAGGCGCGGAGAGTGACGCCGAGGAGCTATTGGCCGGTTTGCACGATCGCGTGAAGCACGTGCATGACACACTCAAAGTGGCGAAAGCGCCAAGGCCGCGCGCTGCGGTCGTCGAGTGGACATCACCAGTGTATCTGGCCGGTCACTGGGGGCCGGAGCAAGTAAAGCGCGCGGGCGGCGTAAACGTACTGGGCACTGCTGGCGCGCACTCGGTGCCGGTGTCGATGGAAAGCTTAGCGGCGGCGGAGCCCGAGTTTGTATTCGTTGCGCCATGCGGCTACTCGCTGGCGGCGGCCACGGAGGAAGCGGAGCGGCTGTTAGGCGACAGCGCGTGGAGTTGGTTGAAGGGTCGACAAGTGTGGGCGCTCGATGCGAACGGATTGGTGAGCCGTCCGGGACCGCGCGTGGTGGACGGAATCGAAACGATGGCGCGAGTGATGAATCCCATGATTTTCAGCAAGTTGGATGAGCGGCATGCCAAAAGGGTCGCATGAGGTTTAAACGGCAACCACGCTATCAAGGCAAAAAAGCGATCAGCAATGCGTTAACCGATCGCCAATCGCCATTGCCCTGATAGCGTTGTTGTTGGTCAGCTCAGCGTTTGCCGATCGCCGATCGCCATTGCCCTGATAGCGTTGTTGCCGGTCAGCTCACCCACATTTTCACCGCCATCAGCACCATCAGCAGTGCAAATCCGCGCCTGAGCAAGGTCGCATCTACATGCGTCGCCACCTGTGAACCGATGGCAGCACCAACCGCCATACCCAGCACGATCAGCATCGCCGATTTGACGTCGAGATGACCCGCTTTGTAGTACGTCAGCGCGCCGATCGCGGCACCGACTGGCACCACCAGCGCGGCAAGTGATGTACCCACCGCCTGCTGCGGCGGGAACTTTGCCAGATAGATCAAGGCTGGCACGATGACGATGCCACCGCCGATACCAAAGATCCCGGACAGGATCCCGGCGCCCAATCCGATAGCCAGCAGGAGAAGTGTCATACCTCGGAAACTCACGCGAGCCGCGCCGAGGCGCCAGTAAGTGGCTACGTTTGGGCCATGCTTTCCGACACATCGTTCTCGTTTCTCAAGCAGCTGCTCGATACTCCGGGCCCCTCGAGCTTTGAAGCCGCCCCGGCGCGTGTGTGGCGCGCTGAAGCGGCGTCATTTGCGCAGGTCAGCGCCGATGTGGTCGGCAACAGTTTCGCGACGGTCGAGGGACAAGGCGGTCCTACGATATTGTTGGCCGGTCACATCGACGAAATCGGGATAATCGTCACCTGGATTGACGAGCACGGATTCGTGTATTTTGAGCCGATCGGCGGGTGGGATCCGCAGGTATTGGTCGCCCAGCGAATCCGAATCTTGGGACGCAACGGCGACGTGTTTGGTGTGATCGGCAAAAAGCCGATCCATTTGATGAAGCCCGACGAGCGTGAGAAGGCGTCGAAGATCACCGACTTGTGGATCGATATTGGCGCCACCAACAGGGCCGAGGCACTCCAGCACATCGGTGTCGGCGATGCCGGTGTGATTGACAGCCAGCTCATTGAGCTGCCCAATCGACGCATCGTGTCGCGTTCGATCGACGACCGCATCGGCGCGTTCGTCGTGCTCGAAGCGCTGCGCCGTTATGCAGCAGCGCCTGGCGTGGCGCGCGTGGTCGCCGCGGCTACGGCGCAAGAGGAGATCGGGTATGCGGGGGGTGGCGCGCGCGTGGCGGCGCAGTCGCTGGACGTGCGCATGGCGATCGCCGTTGACGTAACGTTTGCGACCGATCACCCCGGCGTCGAGAAAAAGGAACTCGGCGAGCACAACATAGGCGGCGGACCAGTGCTGACCCGTGGCTCGGTGGTAAGCCCGGTGGCCTTCAGATTGCTGCGCGACACCGCGGATCGGTTGACCATTCCCTATACGGTGCACGCGGCAGGTCGGTTCACCAGCACCGATGCCGACGCGATTCACCTCACGCGCAATGGCGTAGCGACGGCTTTGCTGTCGATTCCCAATCGCTACATGCACTCACCCAACGAAATGGTGTCGCTGGATGATCTCGATCGGGCGGCAGAGTTGATTGCCGAAACGTGTCGCATGGTGACGAACGAAACGGATTTTACGGCGCGATAGCGTCGGTCAGTTCCCGCGCTCGCCCGTTCCAACTGCGTGGAGACCCGCCGCCGCTGCGGCCACTTCAGCGTCGGCGTCGTGCTTCAGCGAATCAATCACGGGCTGCATCTGATGGCCGCGTGCACGTACCAGCGCCTCGAGCGCGGCAATGCGAATCCAGGAATCGCGAGCCTCACCCGTCGTAGCGCCGGTCAGGTCGGTGGTGGCCGGCAGGGCGATTCGCAAGAGTCGCTGCACCGCGTCGGCACTACCGAGTTTCCCCAGCGCAGCGAGCATTTCCAGGGCGACATCGTCGTCGGTCTCGCGCTCCAGCGCCGCCGACAGCCGCGCTGCGGGGGGTCTGAGCCCGCCGACCGAGGCACCTGCCAGTCCGAAGGCTGCCGCTGACAAGCGTCGAACTTCCGCGTTGGAATCGTCGATGGCCGCCTGCAGTGCCTGCAGTGCCTTTACCGTGCACAGTCGCATGAGCGCGCGCGCTACGGCAATGCGAATGCGTTCGTCGGCGTTCCGAAGGAGTGGGATGAGCGAGTCGTCGGCGTGCTCGACCCCCATCTCCCCCAACAGCGCGGCGGCGTTGCGCACCACGAACCAGCGACGATCACTGAGTGCGTCAAACAATTCGGCCGCACCGACATCCATCGCGACGATGCAGTCGAAATAGGCGCGTCGTGAACGTGCGTCATCGGTCGATAGCAGATGCTGGACGAGCGTGCCGACTCCTGCATCGCCAGCACGCGCGAATAACTGCAGCAGGAGTGCGCGTTCGGTGCTGTGGGGGAGCTGGCGAGCAAGCAGGTCGAGTATTGGTGCACGCAACAGATGCCGCACCGCACCTTCCAGCGCCAACCGTCCGCCCGACTCGCCGATCGTCTGCAGATGGGTGAGGCAGGCACGGGCAATGCCCTCAATGGCTACCGCGTCGCCACGTCGCTCTGCGTCGTCAAGCACGTCACGCAGCGCACTCACCACACTGGTCGCCGCATCATCGTTGCGCGCGGCCGCGAGCCGCGACAACACGCCACCGCTGGGGACGCTGACAGTCTCGGTTGTCCGCGCCGGAATCGACGGCGTGACCAACACACTCCACGTGCGGAGCAGTTCGCGCGGGGTTTCGTCGGCGAACATCATCGCATGAACCGTGGTCGGCGTATCGCTGCCAACAATCGGTGTACCCCGCGGACTGCCCACGATTTCCGAACCGCCGGGAGTGCGCGACGATGTCAGACCCTGCGCGAGCAACCGACCCAACGTGAGTAGTTCGCCTGGCGCGGCACCTTCGCGAATCGTGATCGAGCCGACGTTCAATGCCAGCAGCACGCGCAACAGTGTGCCCAGAAGCGGGTCGTCGACGGCGGCCTGCCGATCGATTGGCACGCCTTCAAGCACCATGGTGCCGTCCACAATGCGGCACAGCATAGCGCCATCGCGCGAGCGCGCCGATAGCTGACGAATTGCGTCACGGACCGTTGAAAATGCGGGACTCGACGAATCAGTCTCAGTCTGTTGGCCGGCTACGCCATCGCGAACGGCGCCAAGGGCCAACAGCCGTTCGACCAGGAGTCCCAGCGCTCGCGCTACCGAACGCGACGCTCGCCCCTCCGACGCGACCCGCACCACTCCGGGATCAGGGGTTCGCGTCGAGGGCGTCTTCCGGGCGTGGAAACCGGGGTTCGTCACGGGCGGAAAGCGGGAAAGTCGGCGGGCATGTGGTCAAGGTACTTGAGCTGGCTATTGTTCTCAAATGACGCTGCCGATCCCTGCCGCGCGCGCCGAGGGCTTTACGTCGACGACCACGATCCCGCTCTATTGGCGCGAGGACGGGCCGCCAGATGCCCCACCCATCGTCTTGCTCCATGGCGGTCCGGGGGCACATCACGACTACTTGTATCCGCAGATGCTCGCGCTCGCGGTCACGCATCGCGTCATTACGTACGATCAACGGGGCGGTGGACGCTCGCGCTCTGACGACCCAACGCCCGTCACCTGGCGCACGCAGGTGGATGACTTGGCAACTGTTCTGCGTGAATTCGGGTTGGAATCGCCGACGATCGTCGGGTACTCGTGGGGTGCGCTGCTGGCGATGCTCTATGCCATCGAACAGACGCGAACAGCCGAGATGCCACCGCTGGCACGATTGGCGCTGGTTTCCCCGGCCCCGATCACCCGCGATTGGCGCGTACAGTTCGAAGCCGAACTGTTGGAGCGACAGCGTGGACCAGTGATTCACGCGCTTCGGGCAGCACTGTCGGCCTCGGGCTTACGCGAGACGGATCTGGCGGCCTACCGTCAACGCAGCTTCGAGCTCAGTGTGGCCGGTTACTTCGCCAACCCGCTTCGCGCTGAATCACTCACGTCCTTCCGTGTAACGGGAAAGGTTCAGCAGTCCATATGGGAGAGTTTGGGCGACTTCGACCTGAGGGACGATTTGCGTGGCGTCCGGCTGCCGGTACTCGTCGTTCATGGGCGCAACGACCCGATCCCACTGGTGTCGGCGGAAGCGGTCGCGCGAGGGCTGGATGGGCAACTGGTGGTGCTGGACGACTGCGGCCACGTGCCGTATGTCGAGCAACCAAAGGGGCTGTTTGACGCGATGCTGCGTTTCCTTTCCTGATCCTCTCCTCGCTCCGAGCCGTACGCCGTCATGCTGCCATTCGGGACTGTCACTCAAACGGTGCTGAGCACCATCGATGTCGACGAACGCCAAGTGCGCGTGTCGTTGCACATCGCGCACGACGGGGTCGAGTTCGTGGGTCGGCTGTGGTTCGCCGAATCGACCTGGACGAATTCTGGCATCCCCGACCGAGGCATTTTGCCCGGCCGAACCGAGGGTGAAGTGCTGGCCCTTGCGCGCCGTCTGCGACCGGACGAGTTGCTGCAGCGTTATCGACGAGGAAATGCGGAGAAGCGCCGCTTTCATGGACTGCGTCGGCTCACGATGGAGATGCTCTCGAAGATTCGCTATTTGAATCAGGTGGCGGTCAGTATGCGAAGCGGTCTGTTGGATCGCGACGCCGCCGCGCAGGAGATGCAGCTCACTGAGCAGCAATTGGGCGAGCTGGTAAGACAGGCGCGGGTGATGGCGGGAGTGGAGGGATAAAACGGCAACTACGCTATCAGGGCAAAAACGCAATTGCGATCTGCTAATCGTTTAGCCGATCGCCTATCGCCATTTTGCCTTGATAGCGTCGTTGATCCTCAAATGGCCGCTATATTGTACATATGGATTGCCGAAGCGCTGCTCACGCCCTGACGCAGATTGCCACGCTGCTTGAGTTGCACGGCGAGGATCGGTTCACCGTTCGCGCCATGCAGCTCGCCGCGCGCGCCGTGGTGGCGGCGGGTGATCGTGAATTGGCAGACGCCATGCAGCACCAGGGCTTTGACCGCTCCACACTCTCGCCCGCGGCGATTGAGGTGTTGAACGACCTCGCCGAGTCGAATGGGTCGGCACTGTTGGAGCGGCTGCAGGAAGAGACCCCCGAAGGACTGTTGGAGATGCTGCGGGTGCCGGGACTTGGTCCGGCGCGCATTCGCCAGATCCATGAGGGGCTGCACATCGAGACGTTGCAGGCGTTGGAGCAATCTGCGCGCGATGGTCGCTTGGCAACATTACCGCGTTTCGGCGACAAGACGGCGAATAAAATCCTCAAGGGCATCGCCGATCTGCGTGCCGCCGGCGCGTACGTGCTCTGGCAGCATGGGCGCGCCGAGGCGGAGCGACTGCGCAGTGCCGTCGCCGCACACCCGGACGTGCTGCAGGTGGAGATCGCCGGCTCGATTCGCCGTCGAATGGAATTGGTGCGCGATATCGATCTCGTCGCCGCCGTGCGAGGTTCACCGTCGGTCGTGGCCGCGGCGCTGGCGCAGTTACCCGGCGTTCACGAGGTACTCGGTGGCGGTGGCCGGTCGCTGACGCTTCGATTCGCCGATGGCGGTTCGATGGATCTCGTGTGCGTGCGACCCGAGCAGCTGTCGCTCGCACTCTGGCGCGCCACTGGGAGCGCTGCCCACGTGCGACAGGTGACCGAACGCGCGTCGGCGTTGGGGCTGGTGCTCGCGGGCGACGAGCTGCGCGGCGTCGACGGCGCGTTATTGCAGGTGACGCACGAGCACGAACTCTACACCCACCTGGCGCTCGCATATTGCGCACCCGAATTGCGCGAGGGGACCGGTGAGGTGGAGGCCGCTGCACGCAGCGCGTTGCCCGTGTTGGTCACCGAGCGGGATCTGGCCGGGGCGCTACACTGTCATTCGCAGTACAGCGACGGCGGCGCCACGATCGCCGAAATGGCAGACGCCGCGCAGTCGCGCCAATTGGGTTACCTCGGCATCAGCGATCACTCGCAGTCTAATACGTACGCGGGCGGACTCACGCGCGACGCGATTTTGGCGCAGCACGCGGAGATTGACGCGCTCAATGCCGGGTACGCGCGCGATGGCATCGCCTTTCGCGTGCTCAAAGGTATCGAGGCCGACATTTTACCGTGCGGTCGCGTGGATTACGACGCAGCGTTTCTGGATCACTTTGATTTCGTCATTGGCTCGATTCATACGCGCTACGGCATGAATTCGCGTCAGATGACCGATCGGGTGCTCAAGGCCCTCGACGATCCGCACCTGACGATCCTCGGTCACCCGACGGGCCGTCTGCTGTTAGCACGCGAACCGTACGAGATCGATCTGCGCGCGGTTATCGAGAAAGCCGGCGCCGTCGGCGTGGCGGTGGAGCTTAATGCCGATCCACATAGACTCGACATCGACTGGCGCGCCTGTCGCATCGCGGCGGAGTGCGGCACGATGGTGTCAATCGGTCCCGATGCGCATTCCCCGCACGGCTTTGCGAATCTCGAGATGGGAGTGGCGATTGCACGGAAGGGATGGCTCTCAGCGCACAACGTCCTGAATACCCGAAGCGCGGCCGACGTCCTGGCCTTCGCGGCGGCACGACGCACGTCGTCAACCCGGCGCGACGTCTCCGTGATACCGCGTCGTCGCGCGCATCAGGGTTGAGCGCGTGGTACGCAGCAGCAGTAACGGTCCTCGGCAGCCCTTGTCGCGAAGCAAGCCTGGCACAACCACCAGGCGCCCCGCGTCTGCGGTCGCGTCTGCGGTCATATCCACAGTGCCTGATGACGCACCGCGAGCACCGGCATATCGCGTCGCGAGTCGCGTTGCAAGTCGGGCGAAATCCGTCGGCCAAAAACCTTCGCAGAAAGCTCCGGCGGTGGCCAAGTCGCCGCGAACCAAAGCCGACAAACAGGTCGTGGCAACCGTGGTGCTCGAACGATTGCTGGCGGAGTATCCGGATGCCCACTGCGAGCTGGATTATGGCAACGCCTTCGAATTGTTGTGCGCGACCATCTTGAGTGCGCAGTGCACGGATGTCCGCGTGAACATGGTGACACCCGTTCTGTTTGCGCGCTATCGCGACGCGCAGTCACTGAGCGAGGCCAAACCTGAGGACGTGGAAGAGATCGTGCGCTCGACGGGGTTCTTTCGTGCGAAAGCGAAAAGTCTGGTGGGAATGGCTGGCGCTCTCGTCGCGCGGCACGACGGTCACGTGCCGCGTTCGATCGCCGAGCTGGTGCCGTTGCCCGGGGTCGGTCGTAAAACGGCCAATGTGATTTTGGGCAATGCGTTCGAGATCAACGAGGGGATTGTTGTCGATACGCATGTGCAGCGGCTGTCCCGCCGACTTGGTCTCACACGCCAGCCCGACCCGGTCGGGATTGAGAAGGAGCTGATGCCACTGTTCCCCCAGGCACGATGGGCGGTGCTCAGTCACCTGCTGATCTGGCACGGTCGACGGGTGTGTTTTGCGCGAAAGCCGAATTGCGGGGGGTGTGTGGTGCGCGAGATTTGTCCCAGCGCGGGCGGATCTTGATGATCGAGGAGACACTTAACTGATCGCCGTAGCGCTTTTGCCCTGATAGCGTGGTTGCCGTTGTTCGGTCAGAAACCAACGACGCCATCAGGCGAAAACGGCCAAACGCCATCGGTGAAATGAGGACTTATTACCAAATTCTCTGCACTCCAAAGGCATCGAACACTGCGTCATTGGAGAGCAACGCCATCTTCTCTTCAAGCGATTGGGCGATCAGCAACCGGTCGAACGGATCGCGATGTTCCCCGGCGAGCGCTCCGGCAACTTGTCCGTGGTCCAGCGTGATAGGCAGTGCGGAAAAACCCTGCTGGCGCACTTCACGCGCGAAGTCCACAGCAAGTGGTCCTGCATCAGGGAGCTTTCCAATGCGATGTTTGGTCGCCACTTCCCACGCGCTTACGGCACTCACGAAGATCTCGTTCGCCTCGTCGGCAATGGTGCGGCGAGCGCGCAGCGACAATTTTTTGTCGCCGGACAGCCACCAGAGGAGCGTATGCGTATCGAGCAAAACTCGCACCGCTCCCTACTCCTCCCAGCCCGCGAGCTCCTCGTCGGGGAGCGGTTCGAAAAAGGCGTCAGTCACATGCACCTTCCCGGCGAGGGCCCCGAACACACGCTTTGGAGCGGCGACGTTGGCGGGCACCAACCGTACTGCCGGATCTTTCCCCCGCATAATGATCACCTCTTCGCCGGCTTCGACCTCGGCGATAAGCTGGGACAGATTCGTTTTCGCTTTGTGCACTGTCACGGTTTTCATGCGTGTCTCCGTGCTCCATATGGTGGACGCTTTCCCGTGTACTTAGCTAAGTATAGTAGCTAATGGATGTGAAGCGCTAGTTCTAGCATAGTGTCAGGCCGCGGCCTCGCTTTTGAGGCTTGACGGATATGCCACATAGGGTATATTACACCTATGGTATATTCCTGAGGTGCCCTTGGCCGTTCCTGCTCCGAAGTCTGACCGGCTGGCTGAGTTCATTCGCAGACTCACGATCGCGCCATCCGCTGCGGATCACGACACGGCGTTGAATCTCATCTCATCGACTCTGAATGCGGTCGAGGACGAGTTGTCAGGCGTCCCATTTGACCCTGCGAGATCACTCTTCGATGGTCGACTGTATCCTCCGTCAGAGGACTACGAGAGCGAATCGCAGATCGCAGGCACTCGATGTTACCGACAACGCGGACACGCGACATTCATAAGTCCCTCTGGCGCCTTACGCATCGCCAGAAGGGACGGAACAGTCGTCTTCAACAAAGCAGG
>JANLVM010000493.1:0-3241 GCA_031364015.1 Gemmatimonadaceae bacterium | reverse complement strand
GCGGTCATGTGTTCGCCAAAGAATGCATCCGCCACGACGGTGGCGATCCCGCCGGGTACGCCCTGATAGTTGCTGAACACCACGTAGCCGGCGTCGATATCGGGGTAGTAGGCGAACGTGGAACTGTGCGCGACATCGTTGCCGCCGTGCTGCCAACGCCGAAGGCCGCGAGTCGAGTCGAGAAACACACCATACCCGTAGTTCGATGGCTTCCCATCGCTCAACGTGAACGTCGTCGTCAACTCCTTGATGACTGCCGGCCCGCCCAGCTCCCCGGTCTTGAAATTACGCAGCCACTTCGCGGCGTCGGCGGGAGTCGTGTAGATGCCGCCAGCGCCTGCCGATCCGTAAAGATCCCGCACTTCGCGGAAACCGAAATCGCCCGCGATGTAGCCGATCGATCGGTTCGGTATGATCTGGCCCGGATTTGCGCGCACCCACGTTTTCGTCATGCCCAGCGGCAGGAAGACTTCGTCGCGCATCCATTCCGAGAATGGGCGGCCGGTGACTCGCTCCAGCACGATGGTCGCCAGGCTGAATGCCGAGTTGTTGTAGTTGAACTCCGCGCTAGGCTCATTCTGCAACGTCGGTTGCCGGTTGATCACCTTGATGACTTCGTCCGGAGCGATGTAGTCCCCCTCCAGCACCTGACGTCCCTCGATGATCAGCGTGTTGATGAATTCGCGGTAGCCGGTGGTGTGCGACAGAAGATGTCGCACAGTGATCTTCTTGCCGAAGTCCTTGAGCTCGGGAATGTGCTTCCGCACGTCGTCATCCAGGGAGAGCTTCCCCCGCGATGCCAACAGGGCGAGTGCGAACCCAGTGAACTGCTTCGACGAGGAACCGATGTTCGTCGGCGTCTCTGCCGTGAACGGCATCCCGTACGTCAGATCCGCGGCGCCATACGCCTTCACGAACGACAGCTTGCCGCCCTTGATCACTCCCACAACGGCTCCTGGAGTGTCCTTGTACAACTGTGCGGCGGCCTGGTCCACCTTGCCTACCGGGGTCGTCGCCACAGGCTCGGAACGTGTGAGCTGCACACGGACCGCACCACCTTTGCCCGCCGTCGCCGGCGTTACCTCGATCAGGTACCGGCCCGCGGTGTCCGTCGCGAAGGCAAACGTCTCCGGCCCGCGTCGCCCGACGCGCGCCGCCCGCAGCACACGTTTGCCCGACGGGCCCGTGATTGTCACCGTTGCGTCCACCCCGTCCTGATCCACTCGGCCGGCGACGAAGTGCTTATTCGGCAAGATCAGTTCGTATCGGAGCGTACCGTCCGTTGCCAGCGTCGCCGGCACCGCCGGTCCCACCTGCAACCGCGACGATTGTTGAGCGTGGACGCTGCCGCTACAGAGGAGTACAAGCGCGAAACTGCCCGTAATGCAGGCTCTCATGACTGATCCTTGGAAGGCAGGACCGCCTCCGGGGGGAGGACGTTGGCGGGGTTTGTATACAACTCAGTATACAAGTATTGACGCACAACTGTGGCCGCGCCACTCCCCTCGGGCAGCGATCCCCCGCCTAGTGCGGGCTCCCCGCACTCCTTATCGTCCTATGAGCAGCCTGCCCCACGGTTACCTCTTCCTCCCGGCTCATTCGCCCGGCAGGCACACTGACGGAGCACACACCCCATGAAGGCCATACGCCAGCTCGTCGCATTCGCGGTCTTCTCCCTGCTGGCCGGCGCCTCGTCGATTGCGTCCGCTCAAGGCGGCACGAGTCACGCGGGCATGCACATGGGCGGCGAGATCGTTATCCCAAAGGGCGCACCGTACACGAAGGCTGATGTGGAGTTCATGCAGGGCATGATCGCTCACCACGCCCAGGCAATCGTGATGTCGCGGATGGCCGAGGCGCATGGCGCGAGTCCGCAGGTCCTCAAACTTTCGACGAAGATCGATCAGTCGCAGGTGCCGGAAATTCTCATCATGCAGAAGTGGCTGCTCCGGTACGAGCAGTTCGCGCCGGACACGTCCTCATGGCGACACATGCAAATGGAGGGGATGCTCACGGACGCGCAGCTCAAGGAGCTGGACGCGGCCAAGGGCGTTGCTTTTGATCGTGCATTCCTGACGCTGATGATCCAGCACCACATGGGCGCGCTGAAGATGGTGGATGACCTGTTTGCGTCGCCGCGCGCAGGTCAGGAAGTGGATGTATCGGTCTTCGCCAACGATGTCGTGACGTCACAGACCGGCGAGATCGGCATCATGAAACGCCTGCTCTCCCAGCTCCCGCAGAAATAGGGCGCCACCCAAGGCGTCAAGCCCGTCCCCTTCCCACCACCGGAGTGTGATCCGATGCGCGTCGTCCGTGGTTTGATTCTTCTACTCGCGACTGTTGTCACGCCGACGCTGGCGTCGGCGCAGTCGTACCCGAGCAAGACTGATCCTCGCAGCACGCTCAAGTCGGGTCGTTTTGATGCCGGCGAAGCGGCGCTCAACATGCGTCTCGTTTCGTTCTCCAAGAAACCGGCGCAGTTCGACACGGTGCAAGGTCTCAAGTTCATCAACTCTGACATGGCGTTCGCCACGGGCTACGCCTATCAGGCGAACTTCGCCGGCTTCACGATCTGGGACATTAGCGATCCGGCAAAACCGGTCGTTGCGTCGGTCGTCAAGTGCATCACCTCGCAAGGCGACCCGTCGATCTGGGGGAACCTGCTGTTCATCTCCGCCGAGGGCGCGGGAAACCGCAACGATTGCGCTGATGGCGGCGTGCAGGAACCGAAGGATCACATGGCCGGCGTGCGCATCTTCGACGTCTCGAATAAGAAGGCGCCCAAGCTCATCAAGAACGTGCAGACGTGCAAAGGATCGCACACGCACACCATCGTGCCGAGTCCCACGGACAAGAACATCATTTACATCTATGTCTCGGGACAGCAGCAGGCTCGCCCGGAGACGGAGCTCGCGGGGTGCAAGAACGGCACCGATCCCGCCGACCCGACGAACTCGATGTATCAGCTCGACATCATCAAGGTGCCGGTCAAGAACCCAGAGCGGGCCGTGGTGATCCCGGGCGCGCGCATCTTCACGGGTCTCGACGGGGGTGGCGAGTGCAAGCAGTTCTGTGCGCCAGCGAACCCGAACCGGGGTGCGGGCCGTGGGCGCGGTGGCCCCCCGGGGGATTCCACGTCATCAGCGGCGGCGGCCGCGCAGTTGAACACGGGACCGCGCAACTGCCATGACGTGACGGCGTATCCGGCACTCAACCTGCTCGCGGCGGCCTGCTCCAC
>JANLVM010000449.1:0-2074 GCA_031364015.1 Gemmatimonadaceae bacterium | reverse complement strand
TTATCGGCGCGCTGGCGGTGCCACTGCTCGTGCAGCAGGCGTCACAGAGTACCTATGTTCGCGAACGGGTGCGGAGTTTCCTCGCGCACGAGGAGACGGACACACTCCGAAAAGCGCCAACCGGTGACCAGCAGTATCAGTCACTCGTCGCCGTGGGCTCCGGTGGCACGCTGGGTGTGGGGTTCGGACAAGGAAATCAACAGCGTGGCTGGCTTCCGCTGGCTTACAACGACTTCGTGGGATCAGTCGTTGGTGAGGAATTCGGCTTCGTGGGCATCGCCGCGCTCACGCTCGCGTTCGCACTCTATGGCTGGCTGGGATTTCGCATCGCGCGCAACGCGCGATCACCCTTCTGCTCGCTGCTGGCCACCGGCCTCACCTTCACCACGGTCCTCACGGCGTTCATTCACATTGGCGTGGTGATCGGACTCCTCCCGAATACGGGGCTGACGTTGCCGTTCGTGTCGTACGGTCGCTCCAATCTCGTGCTCACCCTGGCCATGACCGGTATTCTGGTGAACATCGGCAGTGCGCGAGAACGCGTGTATGGCGTGAGTGCCACCGATCCGCACCTCGTTCGGCTCACGGAGTGACTGAGTCAGCAGTGCGGCGTGTCTGGTTCGCTGGCGGCGGCACCGGTGGTCATCTTTATCCCGGCCTGGCCATTGCGCGAGCGTTGGTGCGACGCGACGCATCGTTCGCACCTTTTTTTATTGGTGCGAAGCGAGGAATTGAACGGGACGTTCTTCCAACGACCGAGTTCCCGCACGCCCTGCTGGAGCTGCACCCCCTGTATCGCCGCACACCATGGAATAACTGGCGTACGCTGTCCGGCGCCGTTGGGGCATGGAGAGCCCTGTCGCGGCTGGCGCGTGAGTCCCGCCCCGAAGCGGTGATCGGCACGGGAGGGTACGTGGCCGGCGCGGCGCTGGCGTGGGCGCGCGCGCACGGCGTGCCCACCATCCTGCACGAGTCTGACAGTCACCCGGGCATGACCACGCGCGCGTTCGCCCGGGGCGCACGGGCGATTTACCTGGGATTCCCGGAAGCCGCGCGTTATCTATCCACGACGCTCGGCGCAGACGTCCGCGCGCTCGGGGCACCGATTGAAACGCCCCCCGTAACGCGGCCATCGCGAACGACCACCCGCGCGGCCTGGGGATTTCCCGACGATGCATTTGTCATTCTGGCGTTCGGCGGGAGCCAAGGTGCGCGTGCACTCAACGAAGCGATGGATGCGTGGTGCGCGCGTGGGCTACCCACACGCGTCGCGCTTATTTGGGCGACTGGCCGCGCGCAGACCGCCGCATACGTGGCAAGGGAATCGGCGATGGTGAGGGTGCGACCGTACTTGAGCCCCATGGCCGATGCCTACGCTGCGGCCGACCTGGCGATCACGCGAGCGGGCGCGATAAGCATCGCCGAGCTGTGCGCGTGGGGCATTCCGTCGGTGCTGGTTCCGCTGCCAACGGCCGCGCAGGACCATCAAGCGCACAACGCGGCGGCAGTATCCTCAAGTGGCGCCGCCCTGCACTTGCCACAAGCTGAGCTGGATGTCGAGCGACTGGAAGCAATCGTGCATGACTTCATGTCGCATCCTGAACGACTCGATACAATGCGTCGGGCGGCTCGAGCGCGTGCGCGACCGAACGCGGCGGATGACATTGCCGAGGCGCTCAGCACGCTCCTGGCGCGCGACCGAAGTCATGATTCTGCGCTACTCACATGAGCGGCCCGAGGCTAAGGGATTTGCGCGGACCCAGCAGAACGTGAACCACGCTATCATGGCAGAAGGGCTGCGGCGATCAGTGAAGCGCCTCATTGACCGATCGCGTTTGGCCAATTCGCCCTGATAGCTTACTCCGTCTTGCTACCGTTGGGAAATTTCAACATTGAAAAATCCAACGCAAAAATGTGCGGCGCTGCCAGCTGATGTCGTTTCTCACCCAGCAATCCTCGACGGTCTGCGTTGTATGTACCGCATAAGCTCAAGTGAATTCTCACGCGAGTATCACGTTCTATTTACTCCACACCGGGGTGGCGTGGGGCACCACATGCATTCGCGACGCGCACT
>JANLVM010000439.1:0-2885 GCA_031364015.1 Gemmatimonadaceae bacterium | reverse complement strand
GACGTACCTTCGCCTGATGTCGCTCACCCTGAGGGTTCTGCTGGCCTTGATTGCCGGGCTCGCGCTTGGCGTTGGCGTGTCGGTGAGCGATAACGCGGCGCTCTCGACCGTCGCTGAGTGGATCGAACCGTTTGGCCGGTTGTTCATTAACGCCATTCGTATGACCATCATTCCGCTGGTCGTATCGAGCTTGATTGTGGGCGTCACGTCGGCGCCTGACGCACGGACCATTGGCCGGCTGGGCGGGCGGGCTCTGGTGTTCATGTTGGTGAGTCTCATCATCGCCAGCTCCCTTGGCGTGCTGGCCGCTGGACCGGCCTTTTCGATGTTGTCGATCGATCCCGTCGCGTCGGCGGCATTGCGTGCGAGTGCCAGCGTGGGCGCTCCCGCGCCCGGCGCGATGCCCACGTTCGCGCAGTGGCTGGTTGATCTGGTGCCCTCCAATCCGATCAAAGCGGCTTCCGACGGTGCGATGCTACAGCTGATCGTCTTTGCCATCGCGTTTGGCATGGCACTCACGCGTATCGAGGCGCAGCGTCGGGCGTCTGTGGTGCGCGTCTTCGAGGGTATTCTCGATACGTCGATTACGCTGGTGCAATGGGTGCTCAAACTGGCGCCCATCGGCGTGTTCGCCCTGGCGGTTCCGTTGGCCGCGCGATTGGGAATCGGCGCCGCTGGCGCACTCGCCACCTACATCGCCGTGGTGTCCGCGCTCACCTCGGTGTTGATCCTTCTGCTATATCCGGTCGCGGTAATCGGCGGCCGCATTCGATTGAGTACGTTCGCGCGCGCGGCGCTGCCAGCGCAGGCGATGGCGTTCAGTGGACGCTCGTCACTCGCGTCATTGCCAGCGATGATCACCGCCACGCGCGATACGCTGGCGTTGCCGCCTCAGATCGCTGGATTTCTTGTGCCGCTGTTGACGGCTACTTTTCGCATTGGCGCGGGTGTCGGCCAAACCGTGCCCGTGGTATTCATTGCGCATCTGTACGGCATCACGCTGGGACCGGCGCAACTGGCAACGGTCGCCATCACCGCGGTCATCGTGTCGTTCACCGTGCCCGGTATTCCCGGTGGCACCATCATCGCCATGGTGCCCGTCCTGATGGCGGCCGGGCTACCGATAGAGGGCGCAGGGATCATGTTGGCGGTCGACACCATCCCCGACATGTTCCGAACGACAGCCAACGTGACCGGCGACATGACGGCCGCGGTGGTGCTCGGCGCGCGCGAGAAACACCCTGAAGAAATGCACAACGTGTTGGTCGGTCCAGACCGCGATCGGCTATGACCTCGCGCGTCGTGAGGTTGTAGCTTCTCTTCATGTCCATTTCCGACGACTCCGCCGCATATCCCATTGGCGTCGTGACGATCTCCGATCGCGCGAGTGCCGGCATTTACGAAGACCGCTCGGGCCCCGCCATCGTCGCCGTGCTCGACCGCTGGGTCAGCACGCCGTGGCGCCCGGTGGTTCGCGTGATTGCCGATGAACAACTGTTAATCGAGGCGACGCTCCGCGAGCTGGCGGACGACCTGCACTGCCCGTTGATCGTGACCACGGGAGGCACCGGACCTGCGCCTCGCGACGTCACGCCCGAAGCGACGATCGCGGTCTGCGATCGGCTGCTCCCAGGTTTCGGCGAACGCATGCGCGCGGTCTCGGTGGGCGCGGTCCCTACGGCTATACTGTCACGACAGCTGGCGGGAACGCGCGGAAGCTCGCTGATTCTCAATCTGCCGGGTAAGCCCGCGGCGATCGAGGAATGCCTCAGCGCCGTATTCGCGGCGATCCCGTATTGCATTGACCTCATCGGCGGTCCGCGTTTCGAGTCGACGTCTGACGCGCCCACCGCATTCCGTCCGACCGGAGCCTGATATGACGATGTCACCCGAGCTACTCAAGATTCTGGTGTGCCCCAGGTGCAAGGGTGCCCTGGAGTATCGCACCACTCCGTCGGAAGTACTGATCTGCCACGCCTGCCGACTGGTGTATGCGGTGCAGGATGGCATTCCGGTGATGCTGATCGATGAGGCGCGTGCGCTAAATGACGCCGAGTTCCCAGTGATCGCATGATCGTGTCGACGACTGACATGCTTGGAGGCGGATCTATGGATCCTCGCGACGTACTGCGTGACACGGTTTTGCGATTGCTCTTGCGCGACTTGGCTGCGCTGCAGCGAGAGGTCGCGGCGTACCCAGACGATGCGGCGCTGTGGCGTGTGGCGCCCGGCATTGCGAATTCAGGAGGTACGCTGGCGCTCCACCTCGCGGGGAACCTGCGCGGCTTTATCGGCGCGGTGCTGGGCGGCAGTGAGTATGTGCGAGACCGTGATCGCGAATTCACGGCGACGGGCCTGTCGCGTGAAGAGGTCACGCTTGAACTGGCCGACGCACAAATCCAGGTGATGCGCGCGCTCAGTACCCTGGATCTCGCTCGCCTGGACTCCGAGTATCCACAGCGATTGGCCGAGACGACCCTCCGCACCGATGTGTTCCTCCTGCATCTGGCCACCCACGCATCGTACCATTTGGGGCAGATCGACTATCATCGTCGTCTCCTCACGGGCGACAGTTCCACGGCCAGCACGCTCAGCATTCCGGCGCTTGTTCAGCCATTGCCACACCACACATCGCCATGAGTTCGGATCATACCTCGCGCGACGACTGGCACGATGGCACGCGGGTCGTGCATGCCGGATTGCCACCCAAACACGCGGGCGCGCCGTATCTTCCCGGTCCCACATTCGCGGCGCCCTATCACACACCGGGCGACCCCGCCGATTCCCCCTTCACGTATGGACGATTTCACAATCCGACGTGGCAGTTGTACGAACAGGCGTTGGAAATGCTGGAGGGCGGCCCGGCCGTGTTGTTCCCATCGGGC
>JANLVM010000424.1:0-4522 GCA_031364015.1 Gemmatimonadaceae bacterium | reverse complement strand
GCCACCGGCACGCTCCAGGGTACTGCGACCGGCATCCCTCAACCTCCTGCTACGAAATGACACCGCGCGATCGTTATGAAAATTAACGGGCGGCCACATGCTGACGGGTAATTTTGGCGATGGTGGTCGTGCCGCTCTGCTTCATAGCCAGTTCAAACTCGCGCCGCAGAATGGCGAGCACCGTCTCCACACCCTCCTGGCCGAATGCCCCGAGCCCCCAGATGTACGGGCGGCCAATCCCGATCGCTGTGGCGCCCAGAGCCATCGCCTTGAATATGTCAGTGCCTCGGCGAAAACCACCGTCACAAATAACGGGAATCCGACCCATCGTGCCCCGCAACACCTCCGGCAAGGAGCTGATTGTCGCACGCATGGAGTTTTCGGCACGACCTCCATGATTGGACACGAACAACCCATCAACGCCGCGCGCGACGGCAATTGTCGCGTCTTCTCGTGTGACGATACCCTTGAGAAGCACTTTCATGCGGGTGGCGTTTTTGAGCCGATCAACGAACTCCCACGTGGGAGTGCCCACTTCCGGGATGGGCGTTCGTGCTTCGTACCCCACCAGATTGGGTTTGCGGCGATTGTCGCGGTCGTCAAGTCGACCGCTCACACCGGGCAACGGGGCGCCGCCCAAGTGACACTTGATGCACTCGCGCGTGTCGCGTCGCCCCTCGCGCACCATGGTCTCGCGATTGCTGCCTCCCAACAGGTCGACCGTGAACACGATCGCTGGCGCTCCCGCGCGTTCCACGCGCTGCACGATCTGCTTCGTGATCGCCCAGTCCGATTGGTGGTACAGCTGAAACCACACCGGCCCGCCACGCGCGGCGATCGTGTCTTCGATAGACGTGGTGGCGACGGTCGACAACACTTGCAGATGATCCCGAGCCTTGGCCGCGCGCGCCACGGCGATCTCCCCCTCCGGGTGAAACGCTTTCTGACTGCCGACGGGATTGATGACGATGGGCGTGGGATAGCGCGTGCCGTACAGCGAGACACTCGCATCGACCTTGCCGACGTCAATCAATCGGCGGGGACGCAACACCCACTGGTCGAACCCGTCGCGATTGGCCTGAATCGTTCGATCATCATCGGTACCCGTATTCAGGTAGCCCCAGTGCGCCAACGGAATGCGCTGCTTCGCCGCGGCCTCAAAGTCGAACACACTGAGGGCATCCTGCGCGGCACGTAGGCCGACGACGGGTAGCGTATCCTGCAGCGCGGCGTGTTGGACCAAACCCAGCACGCGTTCGGCGCCACGCGGTGATTCGTCCAACAGGCGTGTGAACACCGATGTGTCGACGCCGGCAGCGGCGAGTAACGGACTTCCGGCGAGAAAGGCCAGGAACTGACGGCGTGACGGCTCGTGGTTTGACATGCGGGTAAAAGGCGCGCTATGCGGCGCGTTGTCCAGAGGAACGCCACTCCGAAAGCGCAGCGACGTCGATTCGAGGGCGTCGAACGCACACCTTTTACCACCTGCGGACGTCGGTATTACGTTCCTATGGACTGGTCGCTCGTCCTTCCGTTGGCCATGCGTGTTTTCGAGGGCTCCGTTTGGTGTCAATCGCCGCGACACTGATGCTGCTTGCGTTGGGTAGCTCGCCAGCGCGAGTCGACTCCACCCACTGCGTTGTCGCTGCGGAGTTCCTGCGCGGCGACCGGCGCATGGTGGCCGCGATCGATCCCGACACGATCGACGACTGGCGCACGCAGCGGCGCGTGCTCGGATGCCGAATCACGGCGGCGGGCGGGACGGACATCGGCGTGGCCAAGGAAGCGGTGCGTCTCTACGAGCGGCTGCGCGCCGCGCAGTGGACGCGCACCCCCGATCCGCGTGACGCGCCCAACGAAGCGTCACTGCGTTTCCGTTGGAAACAGTCCGACTGCCTGTTCAACGTGAATGTCGAAGCCATGCTCAACACCGACACCGAGCATCGCGTGAACGAGGCGCTGGTGCTTAAACCGGGCCTCACGCGCTATCAGGTCTTCGTAATGTGTCTTCCAGCCATGCCAGCGGCGCCGCGATAGGTACAGCGCCTCGCGACGGTCAGCGGGATGCCGAGATCTCGCGCTCAAGCGTCGCCAATTCGCGCTTCACGTCGGCGAGTGTCGTGCGCATGCTCACTGTGGGTGGAGCCAACGTTCCCGTTTGGGCACCTGAAACCACGTACGTCCCCGCCAACCCCGTGAGTCGCTGGCGAAGCGCCTGCGGACCGCCGCCACGCCCACCACCGCCGCCACGACCGCCGCCTGCGCCACCGCCAACCAGTCGTGTCTCCAACGCCTGGAGCGACGTGGCGGCGTCGCCGGTAACGCCCGCACGACGCGTGGTCAGGTCCTTGGCCATTGCGTCGACCTTGCCCAGCAACTCGATCACGTCAACGACGAACGCTTCGCGCGCCTTGTGATCCTTGAGCGTATACGGCAGCGCGGGATCGGCCCGTACCTCGAACGTGCGTCGTTCCGCGACCACACCGTCAACTTCGAGCGCGACGGTAAACGTGCCGGGCGCGATGTGTGGACCACGCGCGCCGATGTCGCGCGGAGGAATGGGCAACTGCACGACACCCGCGCGACCGCCAGGACCACCGCCGCCGCCGCCCTCATCGCCACCGCCACCTCCAAACCCACGTCCCCCACCCGTCGGTACCGGATAGCGCAGATCCCAGTTCATCCGATGTATGACACCGGCAGACCCTGATCCCGAGAGTTCACGGACGGTCCGACCATTCGCTCCCGTAACCAGAAGACGAACCCTTTGGGCTGGTTGCGCCAGATGGTATGTGAAGGCGGCGCCGTCGGCCGGATTCTCCGCAGTAAAGAAGTAGTGATTCATATTGGACACATCTTCCCAGTACAGCATCAACGTGGCGCGCGGCACCCCAAACAAGTGCGCGCGTTTTTGCGCGATGGTCGGCGTCCACTCGGCGATGGGCGACGCATCATCGAGAATCCAGATACTGCGTCCATGCGTACCGAGCACCAGGTCTTTTGTACGCGGATGAATAACCATGTCGTCGTAGCGCGTCGTTGGCAGATTGGCCACAATGCGCGTCCAGTGGTCACCGCTGTCGTGGGTGACAAAGAGCGCGCGCTCCGTGCCCAGAAACAGCACGTTGGGGCGATCGGCGTACTCAACCAGACTGCGAATGGAGGCATCGTCGGCGGGCAACCCGTTCGTGACGGCCGTCCAGGACTGACCGTAATCGGTCGTGCGAAACAGGTAGGGCGCGAAATCCCCCTCGCGGTGCGCATCGAAGGAGACATACGCCGTACCTCGCGATGCCGACGACGCCACAATGTCACCAACAAAGGTCCCGTTCTTCACGCCGGTGATCGCGCGGCTCAACTCCCGCCATGTTTTTCCACCATCGATGGTCAGTTGCACGTTTCCATCGTCGGTGCCTACCCAGAGGATCCTGGGGTCGAGCGGTGATTCAGCGAAGTTCGAAATCTCGCTGATCGCATCGCCATCGTTGCGCGAAATGCGAATGTCGCGATTCACCACACCCATCATGGAGATCGTATCGCGATTGATCGAGCGCGTGAGATCGATACTACTGGTCCAGGACGATCCGAAGTCGAAGGACGTGAAGAGTTTGTTGCCACCCAGATACACGGTGCCCGACCGGTGTCGTGAGGCCATCAACGGTGCATCCCAATCGAATCGATAGGACTCGCCGGCGGGTGGGCGCGGATTGATGCCCATCACGTCGCCGGTGAATGGATCAACCAGCGACACATTACCATTGCTGGCCGACGAATACACTTTGCGCCCGTCGATCTTGTCGACCGCCTTGCCTGTGCCATCGCTGAACCCAATCTGTACCCAGTCCTGATTGAGAATGCCTAACCAGTGGCGCGTCGCGCTCGGCCCCATGAATGAGTGGTTATCCTGGAATCCGGCATACACCCAGTATGGATCACGATTGTCCACCGCAATACGATAAATCTGTCCAATGGGGATGTTATTCACGCGAATGTACGTCTTGCCCATGTCGAAGCTTTCGTGCAATCCGCCATCGCCCACCACATAGATATGACTGGGGTTCGCCGGATCGACGCGAATGATGTGATGGTCGGTCTTGAGCCCCACATCATAGGTCGGTGACGTCGGCTCGTCCCGGAATGTTGCCCCGCCATCTTCGCTCTTGACGATGTACACTCCCGGTATCCAGATCCGCTTATCGTTGGTGGGATCGATAGTGGGTTTGCTGTAGTACATCGGACGCGGATTGGTGCTGCTCATCCGTTTCCAGCTTGCGCCGGCATCTTCCGTGCGATAGGTGCCACCGGCACCAACGTGCTCGATGGTAGCCACCAGGACATTCGGATTGGAGAGCGCGAGCGCGAGTCCAATGCGACCCTTGTCCCCAGCGGGAATCCCGTTCTCCATCGTGGCCCAGGTGACTCCGTTATTCTGACCGAGAGCAGTCGAGGCATCAGTACCAGAAGTAGAAATCATGATGAAAGAGATGGTCCCGGCAGAGGCGACGGAGATGAAGGAGCCATT
>JANLVM010000363.1:0-1868 GCA_031364015.1 Gemmatimonadaceae bacterium | reverse complement strand
ACTGCGCATCGGAACACGCGGCTCAGCGCTCGCACTCGCTCAGGCCAACGACACCGCGCGCCGTTTGGACGCGGCGGGGCATGAGGCGCAGATCGTCGTGATCTCCACTGAGGGGGATCGCGTGATCGACCGGTCGTTCATCGACGTCGGAGCATTCGGCGTGTTCGTTCGTGAGATCGAACTGGCGCTGCTCGTGGGCGAGGTTGACGTCGCCGTACACTCGTACAAGGATCTGCCCTCGCGCAGTCCGGAAGGCCTGATGATTGGCGCGGTGCCCGAGCGCGTCGACGCTGCGGACGTCCTGCTTGTGCGACGTGATGCCATCGTCGCCCCACGCGCCGGCCTGCCGCTCGCTGATGGCGCGTGCGTGGGCACGTGTGCCACTCGTCGCCGCGCGCTGTTGCGCGATGCGAGGCCCGACCTCCGCATGGAACTGCTGCGCGGCAATGTTCCAACGCGGGTGCGAGCGCTCATCGAGGGCCGCTTCGACGCGATCGTGCTCGCGGTCGCCGGATTGACACGCTTGGCGCGCGTTGACGGCCCCGACCGGCTCCTCCTGCCCGTCGACATCGCGGTCAAGCGGCTCGATCCCCTGATCTTCGTCCCTGCTCCGTCTCAGGGCGCCATCGCGCTGCAGGTGCGTGCCGACGACCGTGCCGTACGCGAGGCGGTGGCGGTGGTGGATGACGCGACATGTCGCCGCACACTGCAAGCGGAACGCGGTGCGCTCGCGCTCGCCGAAGGTGGCTGCACGTTGCCGTTCGGGGCGTGGTGTACAGCCGATGCGACGGGCTTGCTCACGTTGACGGCCGCACTCGGACTCGACGACGGCACGGTGGCGCGCAGCACGGCGACCGGCGTCGATCCCGAGGCGGTCGCGGCCGACGGGTGGCGCGCGTTGTCGAGATTCGCGTCGCTGTGACCGCGCTCGCAGATCGCCGTGTGCTCATCACGCGCGCAGCCGACGACTCGCAGCGTTGGGCGCGGCGACTCGCCGCGCGCGGTGCGGTGCCGGTGATCCTGCCCTGCGTGCGTTCCGAGTCACTGAACGACGAGGCGACTCGGGAACGGCTCCGTACAGCCGCCCAGACAGCCGATTGGCTTCTCTTCACGTCGCAGCGCGGCGTGGAGGCAGCTGTGCGCGCCGGCGTTCGGCTCGCACCGGGTGCTCACGTGGCGGCAGTCGGCGAATTGACCGCGTCGGCTGCGAGACAGTTGCTCGGCTGCACCCCCTTCGTGGCGTTCGGCGCGACATCACGCGCGCTTGGTTTGGAATTGTTGGCGCTGTGGGGCGACGCCGCAGGATTGCGACGAGTCGTGGTGATCGGCGCCGAAGGCGGGCGAGACGACGCAGAACAAGTACTCGCGCTCGCCGAGGCCCATGTCACTCGCGTGAACGTCTATCGCACCATATCGGCATCCGCAATCACACCACGCCGTGATCTGGAACAAGAACGGATCGACGATGTGCTGCTTGCCAGTCCTTCCGCGGTGACGGGACTGCTCAATCAAGCCCGTGTCGGTGACACGGCGCGGCTCTTTACCATCGGTCCCACAACGAGCGCTGCGGCTCTTGCCGCCGGGCTTATGGTGACCGGCGAATCAGCGGCCCCGGGTCTCGAGGGCCTCATGGAGGCGATGCAATGCGCGATTGGAGCATAGCTGCGGAAACGCACCGGGAGGGCACAGGAAGCCGCGTGCGGCCGCGGCGCCTGCGTCGCAGCGTGGCGCTTCGTGAGCTTGTCGCGGAAACGACTGTGCAGGCGCGGCAGTTGATCATGCCGCATTTCGTCCTTCCGGCCGACGACGGCAACGAGCCCATCGACTCGATGCCGGGCATCGCGCGCATGGGACTCAACGACCTGCTG
>JANLVM010000360.1:0-3171 GCA_031364015.1 Gemmatimonadaceae bacterium | reverse complement strand
GAGCAATCCTCGCAAAATGGTATTCGCACCACCCGCGTAGAAGGTGTCATTCAGCGCGCGGACGGCGAGGTGGAAATCGGTGTGACGACCACGGTCTCGGACGTCATCGAGGCCGGCGCGCGACACAGCGCGACGGCCATCTTTCAGGACATCTCGGAAAGCAAGCGGTACCAGGCGCTGCATGTGCGTGCCGAACGCCTCGAAGCGGTTGCGGAACTGAGCGCGTCACTGGCGCACGAGATTCGCAATCCGCTCGCGTCGATCCGCAGCGCGACGGAGCAGCTGGCGCGCCGACGCGATCTCGAAGCGCGTCCCATCGACGACGATGAACGAGTATTGCACGGCCTCGTGGTGCGCGAGGCCGATCGCCTGAGTCGGTTGCTGGGCGACTTCCTGGACTTCGCGCGTGCGCGGGTCTCCCGCGTGGCCGCCCTTGACGTGGGGGCGATGGTGACGGCGGCCGCCACGCTGGCCGCGTCGCATCCGGACCGTGCGAGCGGTGTTGAACTCACCGTCGCCGTCGATCCCAACACGCCGTCGCTTGAAGGCGACGAAGATCTCCTGCATCGCGCCGTGTTCAATCTGGTACTGAACGCCGTGCAAGCCGTCGGGCCGTCTGGACACGTGCACGTACGGGTCGAACGCTCCACACATGACACGCGGCACGCGCCGAACGCGTTGCGCGATGCCAACGGGCCGCGCGTCGCCATCAGTGTCTCCGACGATGGTCCCGGTATTCCCGATGAGCTGCGCGATCGGGTGTTTGAACCGTTTGTGTCCGGAAAACGGGGAGGCACCGGGCTCGGACTGCCCGTAGTGCATCGCGCCATTGAAGCCCATCGCGGCGTCGTTTTCGTCGACGCGCTGACGCCTGGCACCCGCTTTACGGTCTTGCTGCCCGCGACACCTGTTGCCGAGTCAACCCTCTCTGGAGTTGCTACGTGATTGCTCCCGCCCTTGCCGCGTCGGACGCTCCGCGCGTGCTGATCGTAGATGATGAGTCCAGCATTCTCGAGTCGCTCCGCATACTGCTGAAGCATGAGGGATTCGCGCCGTTCACCGCACTCGGTGGGAAGCAGGGCATTGAACGCGTCGCCGAACTGCGACCGGACATCGTACTGACCGATGTGCGCATGCCGGAGTGCGGTGGGATTCAGGTTCTGAGTGCGGCGCGCGCGCTCGACGCCGAGCTGCCGGTGATCCTCATGACGGCGCAAGCGACGCTCCAGTCGGCGATGCAGGCTGTGAACGCCGGGGCGTTCTACTACATCCAGAAACCGTTTCGTAATGACGAGTTGCTGGCGATCCTGCGTCGCGCCGCCGAGCATCGCATGCTGCGCGCGGAGAACCGCACCCTCAGGCAGGAGATCCGTCGCCACGAACGCGCGTCGTCGTTGCGCCCCATCGGACGCAGCAAGTCGTGGATCGATGTGCTCCGTCTCGCCGAGACGGTCGCGCCCACGGATTCGACCGTACTTATTTCGGGTGAATCGGGCACGGGGAAAGAAGTCATCGCCCGGTACATTCATGACCTGTCATCCCGCGCGAATCAGTCGTTTCTGTCGATCAATTGCGGTGCACTTCCAGAGTCATTGCTGGAGAGTGAGTTGTTCGGACACGTCAAGGGCTCCTTCACGGGCGCAATCAAGGATAAAGCAGGGCTCTTCGCGGCCGCCGAGGGGGGATCGTTCTTCCTCGACGAAATCGGCGAAACGACACCAGCCACGCAAGTGAAGTTGCTGCGCGTCCTGCAGCAGCGTGAAGTGATTCCGGTGGGTTCCACGGAGGCGCAAGCCGTCGACACACGAGTCATCGCGGCGACCAACCGCGACCTCGAAGACGAGATCAAACGCGGCCACTTCCGGGCCGATCTGTACTATCGCCTGAATGTGATTGCCGTGCATCTCCCGCCCTTGCGCTACCGGGCGGAAGACATTCCCCTGCTCGCGGAATCGTTCCTCGCGCACAGTGCCGGCCTGCGCAAGGAGTCGGTCAAGGTCCTCAGCGAGACCGCCCTCGATGTCCTGCTGGCGTACCAATGGCCAGGGAATGTACGTGAACTCGAGAATGCGCTGGAACGCGCGGTGATTCTGTCGCCCGACGATGTCATTAGTCTGGACGCGCTGCCAGAGCGCATCACGGCACGCCGCGCCGAACCGCTGGTCAGCGAGCGAACGCCCACCACGCCGACGCTCGAAGCGATTGAGCGCGCCTACATCGAGTGGGTGCTGCAGAATGAGGGCGGCAACAAGAGTCGGGCGGCGGACATGTTGGGGATCGATCCGTCGACCCTCTATCGCAAGTTGGCGCGCTACAGCGAGGCATGAGCATGCGCAACCGACACGCGTTCACCATGATCGAGCTACTCATCGTGGTCATTATCATTGGCGTGATGGCGGCCATCGCGATGCCGCGCTTCGCGGATTCCAGGCGAAAGGCCTACATCACGGCCATGAAGTCGGATTTGCGGAACGTGGTGTCCGCGGCCGAATCGCATTTCGCGGACGACGGGACCTATGCCCAATGGACCGGGCCATCCGCTACCAACGCGATCACGCTCGTCTACACAGGCGAGAGCGACGGGTGGGAAGCAACCGCCACCCACGCTGCGGTGCCTGGCGTCGTGTGTCGCCTCGCGCGCCGACGCACCGTCGATACCAAATCTGAACCGATCTGTGAGTAACCGCTGACGCCGCAACCGTAGACGCGCGCCACTGTCACACCCGGAGCGTTCGTGTCACACGGCGGGCAACATACTGGCGAACCGTTCGCCGTGGCACTCTTGCACCGTGCGAAAGTTCTGGCGAATCGAGAGAGGCAATGCGCTTGTCGTCGGTGCGTGAAAATGGTGCAAGTGGTTACGGCGAAGCGTGTTTCATTGAAACTCCACCGTGTGGCCCGCGTGTTGCTCTGGTTGACTTCGTCGCGCTGGGCACCACCCCACGGGCCAGATGCGAAAGACCCCCCAATGGAGAACGTTTCATGCCCCGCACCCGCAAAGGCTTTACCCTGATCGAACTCCTGATCGTTGTCGTTATCATCGGCATCCTGGCCGCGATCGCGATTCCGAAGTTCGCCGAAACGAAGGAGAAGGCGTACGTCACTGCCATGAAGTCCGATCTGAAGAACATGGTGTCGGCCGCCGAAGCATCGTTCTCGGATAACAACAGC
>JANLVM010000344.1:0-4762 GCA_031364015.1 Gemmatimonadaceae bacterium | reverse complement strand
GGCGCTGGTGAGTTTGAGCGCGCCCGATGCAACACTCACCGCCTTGGCCACACCGAAGTCGGCCACCAACGCGTGCCGTCCGGCCAGCATGATGTTGTCGGGCTTGATGTCGCGATGCACCACGCCATGCTCGTGGGCGTAGCCAAGGGCATCCACCACGTCGCGCAGGATGCGCACGACGTCGGCCACGGGCAGCGCGCCCTCGCGCCCCACGCGCTCGCGCAATGACTGCCCTTCCACGAACGGCATCACGAAGAACAGAAACCCGTCGGCCTGTCCCGAGTCATACAGCGACAGCACGTGCGGGTGGTGCAAACGCGCCGCGATCTCGATTTCGTGCAGGAATCGCTCGGCGCCGATCGATGCCGCCAGATCGGGCTTGAGGACTTTGAGCGCTACCTGCCGGTGGTGCTTGACGTCTTCCGCGAGATAGACCGTGGCCATGCCGCCGGCCCCGATCTCGCGGATGATCGTGTAGCGGTCCGCCAACGCGGCGGTGAGTCGCTGAACAAAGTCGGTCACAATCACGCGAGAAGTGAGGGAGGCGCGCCCTGCACGCGAGAAGGTACGGTCACCGTCGGGAGAAGGCGAGAAACAAGACCGTCCGATTGACATTTGATGCATGATGCGCGAACATCATTTCCATGCGCACCACCCTCGATATTGCCGACGATGTGCTCGCTGCGGCGAAAGAGCGCGCCCGGCGCGAGCACAAGTCCATCGGGCAGGTTGTGTCCGAGCTGGTGCGGCAGGCGCTCACCGCGCCACGGGAGCCGCTGCATGCGTCGTCCGCAGTGAAGGAGCCGCCCGCCGTGTACGGCGTTCAGCCCTTTGCGCGTCGGGGCACTGTGGTGACCAACGACCTGATTGACCGACTCCGCAACGACGACTCGTACTGATGCGCGCGTTGCTCGATGTGAATGTGCTCATCGCGCTCCTCGATGCCGACCACACGTCGCATGACGCAGCCTTCGACTGGTTTGCCGCCAACGCGGCGAACGGCTGGGCCTCTTGTCCTATCACGCAAAACGGTTGCGTACGGATAATGAGTCATCCAGGCTATCCGAGCGCGCCTGTCGTGAGCGAGATCGTGCAGCGACTTCGGCGCGCAACAGTCGAGCGGGTCCACGAGTTTTGGCCCGACGATGTCAGTCTTCTCGATGGCCAGCTGATCGACACTACGCGCATTCACGGACCGCGTCAGCTGACGGATGTCTATCTACTGGCGCTCGCCGTCAGCCGCAGCGGCGTGCTGGTGACGTTTGATCGGTCGATCGCGATAGGCGCGGTAAAAAGCGCGACCGCGGCCTCGGTGATCGTGCTGTAGCAGGTATCGGGACGTATTGGTCGTCGAGCGCGGAGCGATCTTCTTGCAGGGCGACATGAAGTAGTGGCCTCCGATCAACAACGTCCGCACTTCGCACTCGCGAAGTGTTGCCAGCGCGCTCTGGATCGGGTTGGGGATCAAGTGAGCCTCCGAGCGCGAGGAAGTTGTCCCACAGAGCACCAGTTGCCGCCCAGCGAGCCCGCGGCGACATGGAATACCATTCCATGCGTTCGTCTCCCACTCGGCTCGCAATCAACGCGCGCAGTGACGAAGACAGCGGTTGGAGAGGGGCGAGCGGTTCGGTCATCAGCGTAATCTGCTCGTATCCAACTCCTTGGGCCAGTTCGCATCGGCGCAAAGTCCGCGCAGCGCGACTCGTAACTATTGGAGGCATATTACGCCGGATGAGACTTCTGCTCAGCGCGTCAGCATGACCGACACCATCGATGGGTTGGCCGACGACACGATCATCGACTTCGGGAACGGGCAGCCGTCGCTGTCGCTGCTGCCGTTGGACGCGCTGCGCATCGCGGCGGACCACTGCATGAGTCGGGGCGACACCGCATTGCTGCAGTACGGAGCAGATCAAGGCGACGTCGAATTTCGCGAGTCACTCGCGCACTTTCTGAGTCGACGGTATGCAACGCCCATTGATGCGCGTCAACTCATGGTATCGGGGAGCGCGTCGCAAGCACTCGATCTCGTGTGCACGCGATTCACTCGGCCCGGCGACACGATCTTCGTGGAGGAGCCCACGTACTTTCTGGCGCTCCACGTCTTCCGCGATCACGGACTGCACGTCGTGGGCATCCCGATCGACGAAGACGGGATTCGCGTGGACGCGCTACGAGAAGCACTCAGCCAACATCGTCCCGCGCTGCTGTACACGATTCCGTCGTTCCAGAATCCATCGGGCGCAACGATGTCGGCTGATCGACGAGAGCAACTCATCTCGATCAGCCGCTAGCATGACCTGCTGATCGTCGCCGATGAGGTCTATCACCTCCTCGACTTCGGCACCGCTCCGCCGCTTCCGCTGGCGGCGCACGTGCAGTCAGCGCGCGTGTTGTCGCTTGGCTCGTTCTCCAAGATCTGCGCACCCGGACTGCGACTGGGATGGATCCATGGCGCCACGCCACTGCTGGATACGTTGATGGACTCCGGTCTGGTGCAAAGTGGCGGCGGACTCAATCCGTTTGTGTCGGGCGTGATGCGGAGCATGCTTGAGCTGGGGCTCGCCGACGCCTGCCTGGATAGTCTTCGCCGTGTCTACGCCGAACGGTCAGCGTCGTTGTGCAGTGCGCTGCGCGATGCGTTCCCTGACGCGGTGTTTGCCGAACCGCACGGAGGCTATTTCGTGTGGATGCCGTTGCCGCGTGAGATCATTGCGTCGCGCCTGCAGCCGATCGCCGCAGCGGAGGGTGTGACGTTTCACTCAGGCTCGCGATTTGCTGGCCACGATGGGTTCGCGAATTTCGTGCGGTTGAGTTTCGCGCACTACGACACGCCTTCACTGGTGGAAGGGGTCCATCGGATGGCGCGAGCGGTGGCTCGCGGAGGGTTGCAGTCAGTTTAATATATGTTATACTTCTGACTTGATGGTCGTCTTGACCCTTTCGCTCACGGAGCCCACCATGGTGCAGACCATTACGCTCAAGAAGATCGGCGGCTCGGTCGGCGCGATCCTGCCCAAGGATATGCTGGACCGTCAGCACCTCCATGCGGAGGATCAGGTCTTTGTCATCGAGACGACGCAGGGCATTCTGTTGACGGCTGTGGACCCCACGACGACGGAGGCCCTGGCGGCGTACGCTGTGCTAGCCAGGGAGAACCGGGCCGCGATGGCTGCTCTGGCGAAGCTGTAACGCATGGAGCCGCGCTGGCTCACTCGACAGATCGTCGACCTGATCCATAATGGGCAACGGCAAGACCACGGTGGGAACGTCGGCGTCCTGAACGAAGGGAGCATCGAATCGGCGATTGCTCGTGCGCGGAACCGCTTTGCATTCGAGCAGGCGTCGCTATTCGAATGCGCAGCCGCGTACGTGTTCGGACTCGCGAAGAATCACGGATATCAGGATGCCAACAAGCGGACCGCGTATATGGCCGGCATCACTTTCCTGTACGTGAATGGCTGGCACGTGCAGGCGCCCGACGACGAGAAGATCCTGCTGATGCTCGATGTGGCGCAGGATGCGCGATCGGAGCCTGACATCGCGGCGTGGTTTGAGCGGCATGCGACCGCCCGCGCATAGATCGTCGCGCCGATGCGGTGCGCCCGCTTCGGCTTCCGCGCCTTCCAGCAGCGTCGACAGATCCACCGCATCGTTCACGCCGTGCACGGGCGCGCGATAGCGCAGCAACTTGCCATCGTACGAAGGCCAAGGACTACGCTCGGCGACCACTCCAGGAATAGCGTAAATCGAACATACACTATTAGATTTACGTGTATGATTAAACGCCGCCTGCTCCCGGACGTGACCGACCGCTTGCGCACGACGCCGGCGGTCGTACTGCTCGGACCGCGCCAGGTGGGCAAGACCACGCTGGCGCGGGAGGTCGCGCGGGCCTACGGTCCAACGGCGCTCTATCTCGATCTCGAGCGCACGAGCGACCTGCGCCGATTGGACGACGCCCAAGCGTACCTGCGCGCACAACGCGGGCGGCTGGTGATCATCGACGAGATCCACCGGGCGCCGGGACTCTTCCCTCTCCTGCGTGGCATCATCGACGAGCGCCGTCGACAAAAGGATCGCGCGGGGCACTTCCTGCTGATTGGATCGGCATCACTCGACCTGCAACGACAGGCCGACGAGTCGCTTGCGGGACGCGTGGCGTATCTGGAGATGGCGCCGATTCTCGCCACGGAACTGCCGCTCAAGCCGTCGACGAAGCGCGTGAGCGTGGACCGCCTGTGGACGCGCGGCGGCTTCCCGGAAAGTCTGCTGGCGCGGACCGACGCCGCGAGTGCCACCTGGCGTCAGGACTTTGTGCGCAGCTATCTCGAGCGCGACGTGCCCATGTTCGCCCCGCGAATGCCCACCGAGACGCTGGGCCGACTGTGGCGCATGCTCGCCAACGCCCAGGGCGCCTTACTCAATCAGGCGCGTCTGGCGTCGAGTCTCGACGTGTCTGCCCCAACGGTCGGTCGCTACGTGGACCTGTTGGTTGACCTGTTGCTGGTGCGTCGATTGCAGCCATGGAGCGGCAACCTTGGGAAGCGACTGGTACGATCGCCCAAAGTGTACGTGCGTGATAGCGGCGTGCTGCATGCGCTGCTGGGGCTCGATACGGTCGATGATGTCCTCTCGCATGTCATCGCGGGTCCCAGTTGGGAGGGGTTTGTCATCGAGAATCTCATCGCGGCGGCAGGGCCGAATCGAATTCCATTGTTCTTCCGCACGGAGAAAGGCGCGGAAGTGGATCTCATCTTCG
>JANLVM010000301.1:0-1812 GCA_031364015.1 Gemmatimonadaceae bacterium | reverse complement strand
CGCTGGGTCTTCGCGTAGCGCGTGAAATCGGGAATGTTGAGACTAAGGGTTGCCCAGTAACCGACATTCGCCGTAAGCGCTGCGGGAAATATGGCCCAGACTTCGCGCTGGCCGTCCTGCAGTTTTTGTGATTCGTCGAGCACGTGACCCAGACCGCCGCCGCTCTTGATTGCCCAGGCCAGCAGCATCATGCCGCCGATCAGCAACAGCGGTGCCGACCAACTCTCGAGCACCTTGATGCCCTCGGTGCCCTTGAGAATGATCGCGACCTGTATGAGCCAGAAGATGGCGAAGGCGATGGCCCGTCCGCTCGCGACTGACGACCATGGGGACCACGCGGCGGTGAGCAGTGCGTCGAGGGCGAGCGCGCCGATCCATGTCTGGATGCCGAACCAGCCGCAGGCAACGAGTGCGCGCAGCACCGCCGGCACGTTGGCACCACGCACACCGAACGCCGCGCGACAGAGCACGGGAAACGAAATGCCGTAGCGCGTACCGGCGTGTGCATTAAGTATCATCGGGACCAGCACAATGACATTGCCGAGCATGATGGTGAGCATGGCCTGCCACCAGTTCATGCCTTGCGACATGAGGCCTGAGGCGAGCGTGTACGTCGTGATCACAACGCTCATACCGATCCAGAGCGCGGCGATATTGTACGTCGACCACGTGCGTTGCTCTGGCGACGTTGGCGCGAGGTCGGGATTCCAGAGCGGGCTCTGGGACAGGTCGGCGGGTGCCGTTGCCGTCATGCCGACGTTCCGTGCGCAGCAGGAGTGCCGGGTCGCGGTTCCTGCAGTCCGGCGCGCGTGCGCGACAGCCACTGGCCGCGGCCTTCGCGACCGACAACGGTGTAGTCGTCAACGATGACCTCTCCGCGCGACAGGGTCGTGCGCGAGAATCCCGCCAGCTCCCATCCGTCGAACGGCGACCAATCGGCGTTCGTTTCGAGTGTTGACGGCGACACCGTGTGCGTGCGTGTCGGGTGAATAATGGCGAGGTCCGCATCACCACCGACGCGAATGGCGCCTTTGCGCGGATCGAGGCCCATGATGCGCGCCGGGTTGGTGCTCAGCTTGAGGCACATCTCTTCAAGCGACAGACGTCCTTCGAGTACGCCGCGTGTGTAGGTGAGTGGCAACAGCGTTTCGAGACCCGGCATGCCCATCGGGATCTTCGTCCAGTCACCATTCCACATCGCCTTCTGCTCGCGGGTGAAGGTACAGGTGTCGGTGGAAATGACGGAGACTTCGCCGCGTTTCAGTCCTTCCCAAAGTCTTGCGGAGTCCGCAGGCCGCTTGAGCTGTGGACAGCAGGCGAAAAGATGTCCGTCATCGCGAGCGAAGACCGAATCGTCCAACACCAGGTATTGCACGCAGGTTTCCGCCAGCACGGGTACGCCGCGGGCCTGCGCCGCGCGAATGATGTCCGTGCCCTCGGCGGTTGTCATGTGCACGATGTAGAGCTGACCGCCGGTCACTTCGCTCCACTGCACAGCGCGCTGGATGGCTTCCGACTCAATGAAGTTGGGACGCGTCATCGCGTGCAGGCGCGCGCCATACTCCTTCATGAGCGCCGGCGTGTGGTGTCGCGCGATGAGTTCGTCCAGCACGCGCGCGGACTCGGCGTGCACGAGCAGCATGGTCCCGTGTTCGCGCATTTGCTCGAGGGTGCCGAAGAGCGCGCGGTCGTCGGATTGCCATCCCTCCGACTCGTAGATCATGAACTCCTTGAACGTCGTGAAACCCCGCGCCACCATACCGGCGATCTGGTCGCGTTGCTCGGCCCACCGGGTGATGCAGATATGGAACG
>JANLVM010000298.1:0-2022 GCA_031364015.1 Gemmatimonadaceae bacterium | reverse complement strand
GTTCACCAGCGCTTGATCGCCCAGACGCCCGAGAGCATGAACATGTTGCTGCGTGAGTTTTTTGAATCCGTCACCGGCGTGACCGACCGCTGGTACTGTAGGCGCATCGAGACTGGGAATTCTCGCATGGCAAGGATCTCCATTCCAACCGTTGCCGACGTTTCGAACTGCTTCGCGTCGACTACACCGATCTGCCGGTCATCGCTCACGCGCTTCACCTTATTGTCTCCATTTGAAGAGAAGACGCCTCCGCCGATTGCGCGAACCTTGAGGGGGCCAATCGATCCCAGTGCCGCGTGGAGCAGGAGTGGGACTTCAGCGTACGAAGTCTGGAACTCTGCGTTGCCCGCGAACGGCTCTCCCGCAGGAATGGTGAACCGTGCGCCGCGAGCCGTATAAGCGAGCCCCGCAGACAACGATATCCGAGGCGGGCCAAGCTGACGCGATAGCTCTATGCCGCCCGTCCGTGCGCTTTTTGCGTCGAAGTCAACTGACTCACCCTCGAACGAGTCGGCTAGCGAACTTCGCCCCAAGCCAGCGAGCGCGCGAAACTCCCAAGCGCTTCGTGCTGCTGATTGTGCTTCTGCGCTTCGTGAACGGAGCGATGCAAATGCAATGCAGGATACAGTGAGGCACAAGAGGAGTTTCACGGGTTCACTCTAGAAGACGGGTAGGTTATAACGGGTGACTCCGGTGTTCGAAAGACGAACGTCGACGTGCGACCCGGTGCGAAGCGTGCTTGAAGACATGGCTTCAAAATCGTCCCACGTGCCGAAGGACCATGCGCCGAGCGCATCGTTCTCATTGGTGATGTTCAGCGCTGCCATCCACCCCGAGACGCTGTTGTCGGCCTCTATCGACGCTAAGCGGAACCCCGGTGTGGTGGAAAAGCGATACCCGACGCTGAAGGTTGGAAACCATGGCGTCGCGGGAGTTGGACATTCACCGCCGTCGTCTCGTTCCCATGCCTGAACCACAAATGGAGCATGCGGGTTCACCGCTCTCGAGTGAAGGGTCGCCCCGTGCGAGCCAGTGACCGACTCCTTGACACCGAACTCGTCGCGCTCCTCGATCAAGACAGCTTGGCTATACACAGCACCGCCTTCGCTGTTGTAGTCGAACTGCTTGACCCCGCCATGCGTACTGGGCGCCCATTGTCCCGCGCACCCGAGAGGTACCAAGAATTCCCCCGATGCATATGCCAAGTCAGGAGCTGCGGGCGAGGGCCAAGACAAGGCGTAGTACCGCCCAGTCACGGTCCCAAGCAGTACGAGCTCGATCTCCGGGTTTCCGCGAATCCAAGGTTCCGCTTTGTCCCACACTGTCATCTGCATCGCGTAAATGCCAGGCGGATAACTCCGTGGTGTGCCGCCTCCGCTTCCACTGCCCGAGCATTCTTCCATGTTCTCGCACGCTTCGAGGCTCGAGAGTCCGACATCCAGACGGACGGCGCCGGATGTCAATCGAAGGTTCTCGCGCTCCAGCGTGGCGCGGCCCACCTCGGCCGGAACGATCGCGATCACAACCTCCGTCGGCGGTGCCTCTTCACTAAGAACACGCGACTCTCCGTTCGTCGAGTAGGCCACGATCGGGTCGCCGGTGCGGATTTGTAGCGCAACGAGCACGTCGCCCTCGCCTTTCCACGTTCTTCGCTGACTGCGAATGGGGAGGTACAAGGCCAGCGTCGAATTGCCCTCGGTCGAGAAATCGTCGACCAGATTTCGATCCTGCCGTCCGACCGCCTGTCGCAACGCCACCCCGTTTCGATCAAGCAGGCCTGACCACGAAATCTTGCCTTCGGCCAGCTTGGATGACTGCAGCTCCGACAGCAGCGTCCGTCGAAATGCGGAGTCGCGAAGGGCCAGCGCCAAGCGCTCCGCCTGCTTTGAAGCCACGGCGACGTCGGAGCGATCAGGCACACCGCTCCGCGAGACCGTGGGGGGGGGCTTCGTTCTCCGGCCCAGTTCGACTGTCCGGTGCGCAGGCACCGAGTGCGCCGACGAGCAAAGCACAAACACCCAT
>JANLVM010000289.1:0-4060 GCA_031364015.1 Gemmatimonadaceae bacterium | reverse complement strand
GCGCTCGACGACATAGCCCTCGCCGAGGGCGGCCTGCAGTCGCTCGGCGAGGGAACCTGAGTCTAGGGTGGAGTCATCAGACATCGTGGCGCGCAACCATCGAGAACACTATCAGTGGTAGACGATCGACATGCGTGTGCTCGGACAGTCGCCGCGGTTGATGACTCCCACCGGCCGTACGCACGGCGTGAAGAAAAACAGCGCGTCGGCGGGGCGCTTCCGCCTTAGCTCTTCCAGCACGGCTTTGTCGGTAAGAATGACGCGAAACACTCCCGCGGCGAACTCGGTCCGCACCGCCACGCCCTGCAACGCCGTGGTATCGGTGGCCACGCCCTTGGCGTCAAGAGTTCCGGCAAACACCACCCGCGTAGCCGTTCGGAGCAGCAGCTGTTCCAGAGTTCCCGACGCGGGCGCGTCACCAACCTGCTTCCCCAGGGCGCCAACAACCAGCCGGTGCTGGCGATTCGCGCCGGACATTCGGATCTCCCAGCGATATTCGCCTTGACCAAGGGGCGTCTCCGCCAGACGCCACGTGAATGGCGATGCGTCATCAACTGCCCACTCGAACACTGCGCGATCAGCGCTGATGGTCGCCGTCGCTGGCTTGAACCGTGACCCGCGCGCGGTGCGAGTGGCGTTGAGTGCCTCGGCGCCGGCACGGAACCACTCGAACGTGGCTGCGGGCACTGCCGCTGAACTGTCACTTCTGATCATGTTGGAGGCCAGCTCAAATGCCGCGGATCGCTGTCCGGCGTTCGCCAACACGTCGGCCGCCTTCAACACATCAGCTGAGCGAATTGCCTTGGGGCTCGCCGCTTCCGCCAGAAGCGGCAGAATCATCGGCGTCCACGCGCCGATCTTCGCTGCCGATCGGAACTCGACCACGTGCGCGAGAATTGAATCGAGTTGTCGTCCGCGAAATGCGCGCGGAATTCCCGGCTCGTCATCCGGGTCTTCGTTGCCCATGAGTCGGCCGAACGCCTGCGAAACCGGCGACGGGTGCTGCGGGTTGATTGCGCGGATCAGCGCGGCAGTTTGATCGAGCAGCGCGGCAGCTTCAGGCAGTCGTCGCTCCAGCAGCTGGAGTGCGAACACCCACGCAGCCACGTCACCATTGATCAGGCTGTTGTTGGGATTGGCGAAGAAGGACGCCTTGGTCAGCGAGTCCGCCAGTCGACTTGCAACAGCCAAATCGCCCTTCTTAAAGAGGATATACAGTCGACGCGCGGGAGCCACCCACGACGGGTTTTGTACCCCAAGTGACTCCGCGCGCGTTACAATGCGCAGCGCAGAGTCATATTCGCCGTCCAGCGTATACAACTCGGCCATCAATTGCGAAGGGGCCGAAGCCGTGCCTGCAGTAGCCAGCCACCGATCCCCCCACGCGCGGGACACGGATCGAGATCGCTTGCGCGACGCGAGCAGCGAGTCTTTCGGAATGAAGCTCAGCGATTCGACGGGGATCAGCGCGATTGTGTCCGAGTAAACGCTCATGTAGATGCGCATGCTCTCGCGCTGCTGCAGGGACTGCATCAGGTCGGGCATGGAGGCCGGTGCACGATCGACACCGATGGCGGGCGTACCGTTGGTCACGCCGGCCTGCGCGTACAGGGACGCCAGCACTCCATACATCTGGTTGCGCGACGGATCGATCTCCACGACGCGCTTTGCCAGACGCGCGGCACGCATGGGTGATCCGCGCGGACGCATCCCATTGCGAACCGGTACCAGGATTGGATCGAACATCTCCAGACCGACAAGGTGCGTGAGCGCTTCGACATCATTCGAATCCGACGCGATGAGACCTTCCAACGCCTTTCGCGCGTCGCTGAACTGCGCACGAAACATCGCATCCGTGGCCGCCACCAGCTGCCGTTGACGGACGGGAAGGCTCGCAGACAATGCGACGGCCCGCGCGGCATAGAGCGCGCCTTTGTTGTTGGGATTGAAGCTTGCGGCCGGCTCGGCAGAACTCTGTGCCTGCGCCAGTCGCGCCCACCCCAGTGCAAACATGCTATCGGCGCGAATCGCGTCATTGAAGGCGTTGATCGCGAGCGACACTTCACCGCGACGTTCGTGCACGATGCCTCGCAGATACGCGCGGTAGGCATCGAGGCTGCGTGTGGTGGTCCCAGCCAGGTCCGCAGACGCCACATCGAGCCCCGCCGCACGCAAGAGACTCAATCCGACCGAGTCAAACGCCACACGCACATCGCCGCTTGCCGCGACTTCACTGGACGCACGCACGAGTTCGGTGTTGGTTGGCACGTCCCATGCGCGTGCAGTCACGCGCACACGTCCACCGGTGGAGAGGACCTCACCGGAGATCGCCGTCCATCCACCCGTCTCCTCGGAAATGCGGCGGACGCGGCCGGGTTCGACGACGCTGCCGGGTGAGATCCCGGCCCGCTTGAGCGCCGGATAGAGTCGGTCGTCGGGCACCACCGTGATGCCTTGCCAGCGGCCCAGTGCATCCGACAGCATCGTGGTGGATCCTTCAACCAACCACTCCTGATCTGTCTGCCGTGTCACGTTGCGGAATGGCAGGACCAGGTAGCGACGGGCCCGCTGCGCGGCAGGCGGAACAGTTGCGACGGCGCGAGCGACCGTGCGAGCACCGCACGGCGGCGGCGTGCCATCCGCGCACTGCGCGTACGATGTGGTTGCCGCGACCAAGCTCAGGCCCCCGATCGCGAAAAGACGAGCACTCATCGGTCGCATCGCAGCCTCTAGGCGGAATGGGGTCGGCGGACTTCAGTCTACGCATAGCGACAAGAACCTAGCGTGAGTTTCCCGCGATAGCGAAAGTTTGGGTTGCTCTGTTGGGCGTCAGGGGTGTTTTCCCTCTGACGCCGTTTTGTTGATCCATCACCTGCAGGGTATATACAACCATCGATCGACGCAATTCGTCGCGTCGATCCTCGGGGTCCTCGGATAGCCCGCGCGAAGGCGAGCAATTGGACGACTCGACACTCCGCCATCGCCGGTCTATGTTGATCGCTCGGAGTGATTGTGCGCCCCGCCGTCCTGTTTCGACTCGAGACTCCAATGCGACCAATCGCCGCTCGTATCCTGACGCTCGGCAGTCTTGCGTCAATGACCGCAACAGCGCTAAGGGGGCAGTGCGTGGATGGCACACCGCCACCGTGTGCTGCGAGGGTCGTCGCGCGCACCTCGGTGGCCGTCGCTGTGCCTGGGGCGCAGCTGCGGGCGCGCCGTTACCTGGTACTGCCATTCCGCAATGTGACAAGACAGAGTGAGCAGGAGTGGCTCGTGGAAGGATCAACGACGCTGCTGTCCGAGTCACTCGGCCGATGGGAGGGCATAACGGTGGTGTCCGATGAGCGGCTCTATCCCGCGCTCAAACGCGCCGGGATTGCACCGGGCACGGTGATCGAACCGGTGCGCGTGCGGCGGGTCGCGGAAGAAACGGGTGGGTGGACCGCGGTCAGCGGCGAGATTCTTTCCATCGGTGGCAAAGTGCGCATCACCGCACGTGCCTGGGATGTGCCAACCAGCCGTGAACTGGTGCGCGCCATCAGCGAGGTGCCTGCAACTGTCGACGTTCGCGTGGCGTACGACTCGGTCGGGTCGCGCTTGCTGCGCGCGGCTGGGTTGGACTTGGCCGCGTCGGATATTGCGGGCACTACCACCAGGAATCTCGATGCGTACCGAGCGTATGTGCGCGGACTCACTCGGATGCGGCGCAGCGAACTGGAATCCGCGTTTGCCGATTTTCAGGAGTCGGTGTCCGCCGATAGCATGTTTGCGTTGGGGTGGGCGCGACTGTCGCAGATTCGAAGCATGTTGGTGACGCAGCTGGCGAACGGGACGCCGACGCTCTTTCCACCGTGGGCTGCTCCCAACGCCGCGCGCGCCGCGGCTCTATCGTCGGGTCTACCTCCGCGCCAGCGCCAATTTGTCCTCGCAATCGACGCGATCGCGCGCTCACAGTTTGGCGAGGCAAGACGGCTGCTTGAAACGTTGGTTTCGAGCGATACCACCGATCTCGATGCGCTCCAGCAGCTGATCGCTCTGGAAGCCTACGATGTGGTGATGA
>JANLVM010000276.1:0-2318 GCA_031364015.1 Gemmatimonadaceae bacterium | reverse complement strand
CTTCACCATGAACTCGTCGCTGCCCGGTGGCACTGCCAACTTCCGCACCGCTGGCGCTGGTGCAGCTGGCGCGGGCGGATTTGGCGGTGGCGGTGGCGGTGGCGGCGGTGGTGGTGGTGGGCGCGGCGGCTGTGGTGGCGGTGGTCGAGGCGGCGTCCGTGGTGTCGGCATTCCAACCGATGCTGATCGACAGGCAGGTGGATTTGGCGTGCGTGTCGTACACAGTGGCGTGTGGGGCTTTGCGTCGAGCCCCATCGTTACGGAAGACGAGATTCGTCGCGTCACGCGTGTCGCCACTGAAGTAGCGAAGGCCAGCGCCATTGCCAAACGCACCGATCTCAAACTGGCGCCGGTGCCGGCGTATCAGCAGAACTACATCACGCCGATGGTGAAGCATCCGTCATCGGTATCGGCCACGGACAAGCAAGCGTGGGCGCAAGCCGTCGTCGACAAGGCTAGCAAGGTCGTTGGAGTGACTGCGGTGAACGTCGCGGTCAATCATGGCTACGAGTGGCGCTACTTTGCCAGCAGTGAAGGTTCCTACATCGAGCAGGAACTGTTCACGACGTCACCCACCATGTCGGTGACGGCAAAGGTCGGCGACAACACCCGCACGCGGAATTATCCCGGTGTCGCTGGCACCGGCGGCTGGGAAGTCGCCGAACAGTGTGATTTCCAGGCGCAAGCCGAGAAAGTCGCGACCGACGCGGTGGAGATGTGCACGGCCAAGCCGCTGGGCTCCAGCGGACTGAAGGATCTCATTCTGTCGCCCTCGCATGCGATGTTGACGATTCACGAAATCGTGGCGCACGCCACCGAACTTGACCGCATCGTTGGCTACGAAGCGAACTATGCCGGCACCAGCTTCGTGAAGCTCGCTGATGTGGGCAAACTCAAGTACGGTTCGAAGCAGTTCAACGTGACCTGCGACAAGACCAGCACCGGCTTAGGCACCACCGGTTTTGATGACGACGGTGTGAAGACGCAGAAGTGGCCGCTTATTCGCGATGGTATCCTCGTGGGATTGCAAACCAACCGCGAAACGGCCCATCTCATCGGCGAGAAGGAAAGCCGTGGCTGCACGTTCGGCAGCACGTGGCGCGACTATCCGTTCCTGCGCATGCCCAATGTGCATGTGGAACCAGGGCCAGCCAACTCACCGACGCGTGACGCATTGATTGCCGACGTGAAGGACGGGGTGATGATCGACGGCCGCGGCAGCTACTCGATTGACCAGCAGCGCTACAACGGCCAGTTCGGTGGCCACATTTTCTGGGAAATCAAGAACGGAAAAATCACGCGTCAGGTCACCGACGTGACATATAACGCCATCACCACGGACTTCTGGAACAACCTCGACGGCATTACCGGTCCGAATGAATGGCAGATGCACGGCACCGGTGGCGATGCCAAGGGTCAGCCCACGCAGACGAACAGCATTTCGCACGGCTCGCCGTGGTTGTGCATTCGGAAAATTCAGGTGGGTGCGGCGTTTGATTGAGCGCTCCTGACGCGTGTAGTGCAAACGGGGGCGAGTCTATAGACTCGCCCCCGTTTCCATTGGCGTTGAGATCATTGGCTCACACTGCCAACGCAACGAAGACGCTATTTCCGGACGATGACGGTGATCGTATCGCGTTTCACGTTGGTCATCGGCACATGATCACCACCGGCAAAGATGGCAATGATCCGATGCGATCCGGGCGGCAGCGCTTCTATCACCCTCTCAGTCGCTCCCGTGCCGATGTGAATCACCAACGGTGGCTGCGGAAGCGGAGCCATGTCGTCGGGCGCATCTCCATCGATCACGAGATGATGGTGCCCCTTGCCGGGCTCGCTGATACCGGTCGCGGCGATCACCTCCACGCCGGTCGCCCCGAGCATGACCGTGAACGGCTGTGTAACCGAGTCGCCGTCCGCCGGCGACGTGATGGAGACCGCAGGCGCTTCGGCCGGTGCCGCAGCGGGAGCCATCGCGGCGCTATCGGTGGCCGCCGCCTTGTCACCGGAGCTGCACGCGGCAGCAAGCCCGGCAAGAACGAACGCAAGAAGCACAGGGGCTGAACGCACGGTTGGTTTGCCAGTCGAGGGTGGTGTTCGGCGCGGTTACGTCGGATCGCACCTGAAGAATGGCCTGCGGTCGACCGGTTGCCAACATCCAGAGGCGGAATTGGTCCGGCGCCACGTCCGGCGCTGCAGCCCCCCATGGGTGGCCATCGTCACTTCCGTCTTGCCTTCTTCCCTTCTTCAGTCCCCGACTACGTCATCGCATACACCGCGACATTCACCCCGAACTTCGTATTGTCCCTCGTTCGGAA
>JANLVM010000265.1:0-1880 GCA_031364015.1 Gemmatimonadaceae bacterium | reverse complement strand
CCGTGTTCATCCTCAGCATGATTGCCGCGCTCATGCTGTCGCTGTTGGTGATGTTTGCCGCCGACTTGCATACCGGGGCATCACGCGACGGTCGCGTCATCTCAACGCTGTTGTTGCCGCTGTTCAGTGGCCTGTCGTCCGACACCGCGCACGTGATCGCGCGCACGTCATGGTGGTTCCACGCACTGTTGATTCTCTACTTCCTGAATTACCTGCCGACGTCGAAACATCTGCACGTTCTCACGTCGCTCATCAACGTCTGGCTGTCGAACACCAGTGGACCGGGCACGGTGGGCGCCATGCGGCCGATGGATCTCGAAGCCGAAAACGCTGAGCAGTTTGGCGCGTCCGACATCGAGCATCTGTCGTGGAAGAATCTGCTGGATGGGTATTCGTGCACCGAGTGCGGTCGCTGCACAGCGGTATGTCCCGCCAACATCACCGGCAAGACTCTGTCGCCGCGCATGATCGTGGTGAACACGCGCGCACGGCTCACCGAAAAGGCGAGCCTGCTCGACGCCATTGGCGTCGGTGGTACCGCCACGGTGGAACAGCAGGCGGTGCTCGACAAGAAACTCCTTGACAGCTGGATTACTGAAGAGGACCTGTGGGCCTGCACGAGTTGTCGTGCCTGCGTCGAGGAGTGCCCGGTGTCCATCGATCAGTTGGACATCATCAACGAGTTGCGACGCGATCTCGTGCTCATGGAGTCGCGTTTCCCGGCCGAACTCGCGCCCGCGCTCACGTCACTTGAGCGCAACGGCAGTCCCTGGGCGTTTAGCGCTGCCGATCGCGTGCAGTGGACGGAAGGAATGCGGATCCCCACGATGGCCGAGATGAGCGCGGCTGGTGAACGGCCGGACATCCTGTTTTGGGTGGGATGCATGGGCTCTTTCGACGATCGCTCCAAGAAGATCACCGTGGCTTTCGCGCGCATTTTGCAGGCGGCCAATGTGAAGTTTGCCATTCTTGGGCAGGAGGAAAGTTGTCATGGCGATCCTGCGCGTCGCATGGGCAACGAGTATTTGTATCAGACGCTGGCCAAGGGCGTGATCGAAACGCTCAATGGATATTCGGTGAAAACCATCGTCACCTTCTGTCCGCATTGCTTTCACCAGATGGGGAAGGAATTCCCCGACCTGGGCGGGCACTACGACGTCATCCATCACACGGAGTACATCGAACGACTGCTGGCTGAGGGACGTGTACCGCTCGACACCGAACACGGACAGCGCCTCAAGATTGCCTATCACGACTCCTGCTATCTGGGTCGCTACAACGATGTGTACGATGCGCCACGCAATGCGCTGCGGAAGGCACTACCGATTGTCGAACTCGTCGAGCCCACTCGCACCAAGAGTCGCGGTTTGTGCTGCGGTGCTGGTGGTGGACGCATGTGGATGGAAGAAACGCAAGGCAAGCGCATCAACGCCGAGCGCAGCGAGGAACTGCTGGCGACGGGGGCCGATCAGATTGCGGTGGCGTGTCCGTTTTGCATGACGATGATCACCGACGGCGTGGCGGGCGCGGGCAGCGAGGTGCCAGTGTTTGACATTTCGGAAGTGGTGGCGAGCCGTCTGCTTGGCGTTCGCTGACGTCATGGTGGCCGAGCTGGTGATGCCACTGGTGCTCGGAACGCCGTCAACCGTACGAGGTGTGGCCGTCTGACGTACTGGCGAGCGTAATTCCGATGACGATTGCGCTTCGCGGAACGGCCACGTTCCGTTCATGACCGCCTCGCTCAGTCTCTACTTGCCCGCACGCCCGCCTGGTATTACTATCAGTAATACACTTGATGGAGGCGACATGCGCACGATCTCACTTCGGCTCGACGCCGAATCGGACAGGATGCTGCGGGCACTCTGTGATCGCTTCGAGGC
>JANLVM010000205.1:0-3873 GCA_031364015.1 Gemmatimonadaceae bacterium | reverse complement strand
GCCTCGACAGTGAACGGTTCCACCCATCCACCTGCGTTGCGAGCCGCCGTTTGCATCGCCTCGAATGGGCTCTCCGACTGTTGGAGCGCAAAAACGCTGGGAACGCCGGCGGGCGCAGTGGCCGCGCTCAGTGCGATGAAGCCAAAACCTGGAGCGACGTCCACCACGATGTCGCCCTCTTCCAGCTGCGCATCGAGGAAGATGCGCAGGGCGGCCGCTACGCCGTCGGCGCGCTCATCCGCTTCGGCGCGCGCCCAGTCCGGATGATCGGGACACGCCAGTACGTGAAATCTGGCAGTGCCGTCCGGATGGCGTTGCGCACTCTCGACGGTATCGACGGGCGGCGTAGCGACCAATTGGTGCAACGCGGTGTTGAGCATGAGCCGTTCGGCGGTGGTACGTGTCGCGCCGACTACTGGGTCTGCGGGTCGCTTGACTGCGCCGGAAACACATCCAGTGTCACGACACGGCGCAACTCGTGTGCCTCATCCCGGCTGACGATTTGCATGCCAACACGACGGATCAGGTTGAACACGATCGGAGCGCGGAAGTTTGCTGTCGCGCCGTGGGTCGTATCATTGGGAAGCGTCAGCATCACCAAGCTGAACGAATCGGCCGGTTGTTCGATACTCAGCGCGACGCGCTCCGTCTCGCCCAGATCTACCCCATAGCTCGCATCGAGCACGAACGGATCGGCGAGCAGAAACGTCACCGCCTCATTGGTCATCGACTGCATCCACCACAGACCGTCTCGGGCCGCCGGCAACAACGCGTACTCGGAATAGTCGGGGAAGCCCCAGAGCGGCGTCGGAAACGACATGACGACGTCGGCGGAAACGTGCACGTCGCCAAGCACCAACGACGAAATGGAACGCTCGGTAGACTCGAACAGCGGTGGGTCTTCGTGTGACACGGAAATCATGAGGAGATCAAAGGTAATTTGCGAGACTCAGGCCAAGTATGCGCGACGTCGCGCTCATCGCTGCCTGATACAGCGTTTGCTTCCCCACCAATTCGGCAATCGCCTTATCCACTTCGGTGTCGCGTAAATCGGCCCGGAATGCCTTCAGGTTGAACTCCATGGCATCCAGATTCATGCGCGTGCTCTCCAACGCATTGATACGCGCACCTTGCGCGCCCAGGACATTTTGTACTTGACTGCTCGCCGCGGTGAGACGATCTGTTGCCGCTTGAATGCCCGGAACGTCGTTGTTGCCAAGTGCCGTGGATAACGCGCGTAGCGCTTCCAACGCGTCGGTTGAGAGAAAGACCTCGGTGCCGTTGTGCGACGGCGCGAGGAGCACACCATCGTTGATCTCGAGGCTGATGGCTCCACTGGGATTCACTGGCGTGACGCCGACCGTCAAGGCGGAGAATCCATCGGCCGGTGTTGGTGGCATGCGAAACGGTTGCTCGCCGGCACGGGTCCCACCAAATAGATAGTCGTCACCGAGGCGCGTGTTACCCAGCCCAACCGCATACCCGATCAACTGATCGACCTCGGTTTTCACGATCGTGCGCGTTTGCGCACTCGCCGTGCCGGATGCTTGTGCGACGCCAAGTTCAATCGCGCGCGCGAGACCATCGGTGAGGTGGTTGAGCACCACTTCTTCGGCAGACGCGCGCGACAGGCCCAAGTCGACATTGCGCCGGAACTGCGTGAGCGCGCGCATGGAACTGCCAATGCGCACGACTTCTCCGGCCGACGTCGGATCGTCCGACATCTTCCGCAGCCGAATACCCGACGAGATGTCTTCGTTGAGACGGTCAATCGACTGCAGATTGCTCTGCAGTCGTTGTTGACTGTTCCGCGTGATGAGCTGATTCGTGACGCGCATCGGTCGAGGCGAGGCCAATCGGTGTCACCGCCCGGTTGGGTAGCAACACGCCGCTGGCATTCTTCTATACCCAGTATCGGAGCGAAACCGCCAGCCTTTAGCCGATTGCCCGGATTTCAACCAAGGCGGATGAATTTGCCGGGCGGACGCTTTGGCCCCATACTGTAGGGACGCGCGCTGGTGAGCGGGGTCACCGTCCGGCCCTGACCGCAGTTCAGTCGCGTAACCCGAACGCCGTCTCATGGCCACCATCCTGTACGTCGACGACGAACCCAGCGTCGGCCTGATTCTCGAGGACACCCTCAGTCGGGGCGGTCATTCTCCCGTGGGAGCCCGTGGCGTTCCTGAGGCATTACAGATTCTGGAACGCGGAGGCATCGACCTGATCATTTCAGACTACCGGATGCCAGGGCTCACCGGGTTGGAGTTTCTTCAGCTCCTGACCCGTGAAGGGTACGATGTCCCGCTGATCATGCTCACCGGTTACGCCAGTATCGAGCACGCCGTGGCGTCGATCAAGGCCGGGGCGATCGACTACATCACGAAGCCCGTGCGTCCGCACCAGCTTGAACTGGCGGTCGATCAAGCGCTGGAGTTCGTTCGGCTGCGTCGCGAGAACGAGTCGCTCCGAAAGGAGGTCATGCAGTTCCGCAACGAAAAGCAGATTATCGGCGACTCTCCGGCCATTCGCCGAATCCTGCAAACAGTGTCCATGGCCGCGCCAACGCGAGCGACGGTGCTGCTGCAGGGCGAGTCCGGCACTGGAAAAGAACTGTTTGCGCGGGCGATTCATGATCAGAGCGATCGTCGCGAGCGGCCGTTTATCAAGCTCAATTGCGCCGCGCTGCCCGAAGGGTTGGTCGAGTCGGCGTTGTTTGGTCACGAGAAGGGCGCGTTCACCGGCGCTATTAAGCGAGTGGAAGGCGCGTTCGAGCGGGCCAATCGCGGCACGTTGTTACTCGACGAAATTTCTGAGATGCGGCTCGATTTGCAGGCCAAGCTGTTGCGTGTGCTTCAAGAGCAGGAGTTCGAGCGGGTTGGTGGCACGTCTTCTATAAAGGTGGACGTGCGCATTGTCGCCACCACCAATCGCGACCTGGCGTCAGAGGCAGACCATGGGACGTTCCGACAGGACCTCTACTATCGACTGTCGACCATTCCGATACTTATCCCGCCGCTTCGCGATCGGGTTGAAGACATTCCGGTGCTTGCGCTGCGATTCGCCATGCGAAACGCCGCTGAGTTGGGAAAGAAAATCGATGGGATAGCGCCTGACGCGCTCGAGGCGCTTCAGAAATATCCCTGGCCGGGCAACATCCGCGAATTGCAGCACGTCATTGAACGTGCGGTTATTCTGACGCCCGATCCGATGATCCAGCAGCATTGTCTGGAGGGGACGCGCTTTGGTTTGGCGCACTCGTTGGGTGTCCCGAACATGCGGCCGCGGTCGCTTTCGACGCCTGGCAGCATGTCCACGATTTCGAACGGCGCACCGCGGGGTTCGATCAATCTCTCGTCCCTCAATGTGGCGGAGGCCGAGCGGGTGCTGATTCAGCATGCGCTCACCGCGTCGGGCAACAATCGCACGAAGGCGGCCGATCTGTTGGGTATCAGTGTGCGGACGCTTCGGAACAAGCTCAATGGTCCGGGGCGGGAGATTAAGGGTGAGGAGGAGTAGGACGACCGCATGCAACCTCCCGGAGTTCCGGGAGGTCGCATGGTCCTGTCAGTGAAGCGGGGCAACATGGTCGAGGTTCGCCGTCGGCGCGAGCGCGGCAACGCCGTACGGCGAGTTTTTCGCCAAGGATACACGCAACGAGATGTGCTTTGTTGGTGGTGGCGCGGGATGACGCCCATGCGATCGCACATCTTCGACAATCTTGGGGTGGAGCGCGAGAACGTGGCCTTCGACGACTTTAGCTGAGGGTGCGAACGGCGGCTTGGCGAAGCAGGATACCCGACGAAACTACGATACCGGATGCCGGACGAACGACGATACCGGTATCGCGGTTCCCGGCGGTTTTTCGATCAGGTC
>JANLVM010000194.1:0-4892 GCA_031364015.1 Gemmatimonadaceae bacterium | reverse complement strand
CTGAAGCTGCCAAGCCGCTTGGCCCAACTCGTAATCCCGCACACCGGTCCCGGGCGCGCTGGCGATACGCCATCGCGTGCGTGCCGCTGTTCGGCAACTGGCAGCAAGCATCACGCGCCAATCAGACCGATACGACCGACTTCGCGCGCGATCTGCTGAACAGTGTCGAGCCGTACGGGATCCTGGTCACCGTAGGCGATAACGACACATTCCCGTTGTGGTACGCGCAGGAAGTGGAAGGCATTCGGAAAGACGTAATCGTGGCGAATACGTCGCTGCTCAACACCGACTGGTATCGCCGACAGCTGATTCGTCGACCGGTGTACGACTACGACGCGGCCACAGGACCATCGATTTATAGATCGGGTCAGTGGACGAAGCCTTCGGGTTCGCCCATCAAGATGACGTTTGATGAAGCCGACGGAATGCCGTTGGCCATCCAGACACCACCGAACTCCGCGTTCCAGGCGAATGGCATCATCGCGACGCCGCGCTTGCCGCAGTTGATGGCGGCCGACCAGCTGGTGTACTTCATGATTCGTGACGCGTTCCCGGGGCGATCGATGTACTTCAGTCGCACGGCCGGCGGATATCCGTACGAGTTGGGACTTGAGCGCTATGTCATCACACAAGGGATGGCGAAGAAGCTGCTCAATCACGAAGTCGTCGCCGGCAAAGACACCGTCATGGTGCAGGGCGAGGGCCTGGTGGACATCAATCGCTCGAAGGCGCTGTGGAACGACGTGTTCACGGCGACCAAGTCACTCACCGCGCGAAAAGGGTGGGTCGACGATGCGTCGGTCGGTATTCCCGATCTCTACGTCATCAGTGGCGTCACCTTGGCTGAGGCGCTGGCGACCGCCGGACGAATGGCCGAGTCGGATTCGATCTTTCAGCAGGCGCGCGGGATCGCCAAAGCGATGCGACGAGAATCGGTGTTCGGCTTCGATCGACAGCAGCCGGCGATTTTTCCCGGGGGCGATACCGGGGCGAAGCTGCTGCTCACGCCGCCGGCGGTTCCACCGCCCACGAAGAAATAGTCGTCGCCGAATCAGCGCGATTCGGCAGCGATTGTTTCCAGCGCTTCCCAGCGCTCCAACAACCACGCCAGCTCGTCATCGACGGCCGTCAGTCGCGTGTGGGCCGCGAGAGCCGCCCGTCCATCACGAAGGACCACGGGGTCGTTCAGCGACGCCAGAATCGTTTCGCGCTCACGCTCTTTCACGTCGATGCGATCGGGGAGTGCCTTGAGTTCCGTCGATTCGACGAACGTCAGGCGGCGTTTCTTTCCGCCTGACACCGACGTCGCTGCCAGTGCGCTTCGCGGCATCGGCGGCGCACTCGCGATCGGCGCTGCGTCGCGACGCTGCCGAACCCAGTCCGTGTAGCCGCCCGCGTACTCGCCCACCCGGCCGTTCCCTTCAAATACCACCGTACTGGTCACCACCTGATCGAGGAACGCGCGATCATGGCTGACCACGATTAGCGTACCCGTATACTCGAGCAGTCGATCGGCCAACAGGTCGAGCGTATCGATGTCCAGATCGTTGGTCGGCTCGTCGAGCACGAGCAAATTGAACGAGCGCGTAAAAAGTCGCGCCAGCAGGAGTCGATTCCGCTCGCCCCCGGACAGCGCGCGCACCGGAGTGCGGGCACGGTCTGGGGGAAAGAGAAAGTCCTGCAGATAGCCGTTCACATGCCGCGACGCGCCTCCCACGGTGACCTCTTGCGCACCACCGGCGACACTATCAAACACCGTGGCATCAGGATCCAACTGCTCGCGTAGCTGGTCGAAATACGCAATGTCCAGATTGGTCCCGAGTCGCAACGTGCCAGCATCGGGTGTGAGCGTGCCCAGCAACAGCTGTAGCAGCGTGGTCTTGCCGGTACCGTTTGCGCCGATGATCCCCACACGATCGCCGCGCATGATGGTGACGTCGGCATCGCGGACGATCGTCCGCGCACCGCGCGCAAACTGCACGGCTCGTGCCTCGACCACGAGTCGGCCAGACCGTTCCGCCTCTTGTTGTGGCAATCGTACGGCCCCCACCCGCTCACGGCGCTCGGAGCGTTCCACGCGCAATGCTTCCAGTGAACGCACGCGCCCTTCGTTGCGCGTGCGTCGCGCCTGGATACCGGTGCGAATCCATACCTCTTCGCGAGCAAGCTTTTTGTCAAACTCCGCCTGCTCGGTCGCTTCGACTTCGAGGGCCGCGTCTTTGCGCTCGAGATAGGTATCGTAGTCCGTTCCCCAATCCACCAACTGGCCGCGATCGAGTTCGACGATGCGCGTGGCGACGGTGCGCAGGAACGTTCGATCGTGCGTGACAAACACCAGCGTAGTGCCGCGCGCGATCAGGAATCGTTCCATCCACTCGACCGCATCGATATCAAGGTGATTGGTCGGTTCGTCCAGCAACAGCACATCAGGCTGTCGCACCAACGCACGCGCCAGCAGCGCTTGTCGCTTGCGACCGCCAGACGCCTCGGCGAACGGCACGTCGGCATCGAGCGACAAGTGCTCCAGCACCGTCTCGACCCGCGTGTGAATCTGCCACGCATCGGCGGCGTCGATCGCGTGATGCAGACGATCAAGCGCGCGCAGGGAGACCGCGTCGTGTGACACCGCCACACGCAGACTGGCCTGATGGTACTGCGCCAGCAACGTGCCGGCAGGGCCGACGCCGGCGGCGACCACGTCGAAAATGCTCCCGTCGAGATTGTCGGGAATCTCCTGCGACAGCCGCGTCACCGTCACGCCGGTCTGCCGGACCACCTCGCCAGCGTCCGGCGGAATCGTTCCGTCGAGCAGCTTGAGCATGGTGCTCTTGCCTGTGCCGTTTCGTCCCAGCAGGCAGACGCGTTCGCCGCGTTCTATCGCGAATTGCGCGCTGTCGAGTAGTCGCGGCCCGCCAAACGCGACGCGTACATCTTTGAGACCCAACAGTGCCATGACGCTCGGTGCGACTCGCTTACGGGGAGACCTCGGCGCTACACACCGTGGCGCGCAGCCATGAAAGATAACCCGCCGCAGGCTCGGGAATCGGCATCGCCGTTGATCTGTCGCGAGAACGCAATAGCTTTGGTCGCTTGGGCGTGGTGGCCGAGTGGTTTAAGGCAGCGGTCTTGAAAACCGCCGAACCTGAAAGGGTTCCGTGAGTTCGAATCTCACCTACGCCGTATGGTCACGTCCACGGGTTGTCCATGAGAGTGCCGGTCGCCGTCTGCGCGATGTCGGTCGGCGCGGCCTTGGGGCTCATGTCTTGCGGCGAACGGAGCACGTCGCCGCAGAATCAGCCGACGGTCGGGTCGATCGTCGTCGTGCCGTCCAGTGTCACGGTCGAGGTGGGCGGACGGCAATCGTTCTACGTCAACCTGCGGGACCGAAACGGTAGCCTCTTGAGTGGACGTGTTGTCCGATGGGAATCGTCGACCCCTTCCATTGCGACGGTCACCGCGTCCTCCGACGGGACGAGTGCGAGCGTCGTGGCCGTCGCAGCGGGAACCACCACCATCAGAGTGACCAGCGAAGGCATCACGGTTATGGCGAGCGTCACCGTGACGGCCGTTCCGGCTGCGGACTTCGCCATCAGTGATGCGCAGTGGACACAGGGCGTCCAGCAAGCAGACGGCGCGATCCCGATGATCCTCGACGGGAACAGCGCGGTGCTCAACGTGCTTCTGTCCTCCACCGCGCCCAATCGTGCGCCGGGGCAGCTGGTGCTGACCCTGACTGACAGTTCGGGTGCCACGGTGCGCTCGGACACACTCACGCCGCCGCCGTTTACCGGCGCCTCCACGTACGAACAGCCGAGTGCACAGTTCCTGCTGCCGAAAACGTCATTGCGCAGCGGATTGCGATGGCGTCTACGCCGCGATCCGCGCGGCATCGCGGTCGATGTCGACGTCACCAACGATGTGTTTCCGCGGTCAGCTCCCGCACCGCTGGTCAGCGCGGTGCTGCCGACGATGCGCATTCGTTTCATTCCGATCGTGCTGAGCGCGCACGGCGACGCGACTGGAAACATTTCCGGTGGCAACATCGAGGGGTATTTGCCGACATTGCGACGGACCTTTCCCCTGGGGCCGTTAGCGATATCAGTGGGCACACCCTTGGTGTCGTCGGCGACATTTGGCTCGGCGCCAAGCGGAGGCGCTGAGGGTTTCTGGCTGCAGGTGCTGCAAGATCTGGATCTCGCGCGCGTCGCAGACACGTCGTCGCGTGACACGTACTGGATGGGCGTTGTGCGTCCGCCAGCAGGGTTCACGTTCACCAACTTCGGGGGGTTCTCCTATATCCCGTCGTCGCCGGCGTCCGTGGCGCGCGGCACCCGAACGTCCACGGTCGTCCAGACCGGCTGGTTCACCAACACCGGACAATCGGCCGACTTGGTGGCGCACGAGCTGGCGCACACCCTGGGTCGCCGACATGCGCCCTGCGGCGGCGCAACCGGCGTGGATCCCGCGTTCCCCGTGCCGAACGGCGTCATCGGAACAGTGGGTCACGATGTTTTCAGTTGGTCGATCGGACTCACATCGAATGCGGCGGCCAGGGCGGTCACGACAGGTGACCTGATGGGCTATTGCTTCCCGCAATGGGCGAGCCCCTACACGTACGCCGGGTTGCTTGCCGCGAGACTCGTCAGTGTGCCGAACGCGCTTGTTACGTCGCGCGTTGCGCCCACCCGACGACAGCACGTCATCGTGGTGCGCGGACGCATCGCGCGCTCGCGCGTGTCCCTGTTGCCGACGGTGGCGATTGAGGGCTATCCCACGGACGGCGCATTCGGCGCCTATCGTGTGGAGCTGATCGATGCGCGCGGTCGCGTCGTCGCCACGCATCGCGCCGATGCCAACAACGTCGATCATTCGGGCGACGCGACGCTCGTCGC
>JANLVM010000181.1:0-1759 GCA_031364015.1 Gemmatimonadaceae bacterium | reverse complement strand
CGACCCCGAGGCTCACGCATGCGAGCGGCACAGCTAGCCAAGCGCGCCATCGCGCTCGATCCGTCATGGAGCCAGATGTACGGGTTGCTCGCCTCGCTATATGCAGAGGCTGGATCGCCGACACCGGCACTTTTAGTGGGCGTTGAGCGGGCACCAGCGTCGTTCACGGAATTCGACGCGCAACGAAAGTACGGTTTGGACGTTCGGTTATTCTATCCACTGCTCCGAGATTCGCTGGCGCTTGTACCGGGCGATTCGCTGGCCACGATCCAGAAGGATTCGCTAGCCGCAGCGCGTAAGCGGGCCCGCGTCATTGCGCGGGCGTGGGCGGAGCGGTGGGTTGCCTCCGCGAAGGACGTCGCGGCACCGTATCAATTGCTCGCGCAACTGGACGCGTGGGATGGCAATTTTTCCGCGGCAGTGAGGACCCGCGCGAAGGCCGACTCGCTACTGGGATCAAGCGCGCAGTCGAATGGCCGAGTGTGGCAGATGATGCTGTTGGGAAAAGCCGGCGATACTCGGACAGCGACAATAATCGCGGATTCCTTGATTCGTGCCGGTTTCTTCAAACAACCGCAATTCGTTGAGTACTGGAATGCCGCCGCTTGGGCGTTTCACCTTGAGCTACTCGCGGGAAATGGCTCTAGGGCGGCCTCGGTGTTGAACCAAGTAGTTGAGTTCAATCGCGGCGCAGTTCGGGAGCGGTCATCTGCCGGACGAGACGCTGTTCGCGCGATGTTGGGACTTGGAAGTCCCGACGCCGAGCTCGGCATCTCGCGAGCACTTCGCGGGAACGTCCTGGACTCGCTCGCCGCCCATTTCGACTCGATCTTGAGGTCGGATGGCCTGAACCAACGGATTCCCTACGTCGTGCCACTTCTAGCACGAGCAGCCGACACCAGCGGCAAGCGTTCGCGGGATGCGCTCGACTTGGCATCGCGATTGGCGTCATCAGGGAAGTCCGAGGCGGCGTTCGAGTTGCTGACCAATCTGGTTTGGCAGGATAGCACTGCGGAAATTGCGGCCGCGACCTTCGACTGGTATAAGTCCGGCGTATCGGCACTCAACGCCTCGCGAGCTGGTCGCGCCTCACGATTTGAACCAGCGCGCGCCACCGTGTCGGCAAGCCAGGCAGTCTTCGAATGGAACGTACGGGGCAGCGAGCCTTTCGTAGTCGGCGCGCCGGAAACGCCGCCGGGGGCATTGGAGTACTTTTGGGAAGTGCGCATGATTGCTGGAGAGCGCGAGCACTTGGTGGAAATCACTCCGGAGCCGAAGGAAGTTGGGCAACTGCCTTCCAGCGGCGCACTCTCCGCTGTCCTCAAACGCAGTACGCTTCGCCAAATGACACTCAACTGGATTGCGCCCGACGGCAAGCCATCAGCGGTGTCGCTGCCGCTACCCGTAACGCTTGAGACCCTACGCACAGAGACCGCGCCTGGTGTCTTTCGCGTCATCGTCACTGACCCAGTCCTTCTCGACGAATGGCGTCGCACGAAGCCCGCCGAGGCGCGCTTTCGCTTTGGCCCGTGCGCGCGCCCGATCGGCGTCGTCAGATCCGGACCGTCCTGCACCGATCAGCGCGTCGCTATCACCTACCAGTAGTTTCTGGCCCGCAGTGGGTCTACCCCGGGTGTCGCTGGACGATGTTGGGCAGGCGATGCCACGCGGTCGAGGTCTTGAACGCGGTGCGGGCTAGGGCTTGATGAGCCGCCTCACTTGATCAGGTGCCGCGAACGCGGATTCCGGGACGCTGTTG
>JANLVM010000154.1:0-3808 GCA_031364015.1 Gemmatimonadaceae bacterium | reverse complement strand
GGATGGCGCCATCGTCGCCATTCAACTTGCTGCCGCGGCAACGCGTCTCGTGCGTGTTGACGCATCGGGACGCGTGACCATCTTGCGAGATGATCACACGTGGGCAGACCCACGCTGGTCACCCGACGGCACGCGACTGGTGGCGGTTCAGTTTTTGCCCACCGGCGAAGAACGCCTCGTGGTGATGGATTCGCTGGGGAGCGTCCAGCACGTCGTCTCCGGCGCGCGCGCAGCATTTGCGTCGCCGTCGTTCACACCCGACGGCGGTCGGCTGGTGTGGAGCAGCGATCGCAGCGGGAGCATGCAGTTGGAGACCGCACCAGTGGCCACTTCGGGTTCAGCGATCGATACGGTGCGGTGGCGTGAGGAACGTGCGGACGTACGCGTGGCGAGTCGCGTGACGACGGGTATCTATCAGCCCAGCGTGTCGCCGGACGGACGGTTAATCGCCGCGCTGCGCTTTCGCGCGAACGGGTTCGAGCTGTCGGTGACAACGCTCGATACGACGGGTCCCCCGGTGCGCAACGTATGGTATGCGCGCACCAACACGGTGCGCACGGCGTCGGACACGGTTGTTCCCCACGCTGGCAACTTTTCGCGCTATGGGCCGTTGCGCCAACTCTGGCCACGCTATTGGCTGCCGCAAATCGGAACGGGTCGGCAGAATCAATCGACCTACGGTCTGTCGTCGAGTGGCAGCGATATACTTGGGCTGCACGACTGGGTTGCCAGCGTACTGATCGATCCCGCACGTGGCGAGATTGACGCATCGACGGCGTATCGGTACCGCGGACTCGGCGTCCCGGTGCTGGATGTTTCCTGGTCGCAGGCGTGGGATGCGACGTTTCGCGTGACCGACTCTGCAGGCGTGACGTTGGGATTGATCGGTCGGCGCCGCCGCTTTAGCACGCTGGCCAGCACGTGGTCGGTGCCACGCCTTCGTACGGTACTGAACGGAACCGCAGGTGTGCAGTATGAATTGCGTGACTTCACAGCGGATGTGGACGCGCTATTGGGCGCACCCGGCGCACTGCTGCGTCGAGGCACGCGCTATCCAAGCGTCTTCACCAGCGCATCATGGAATACGACACGACGCGGTGGTCGCGGGATCTCGATGGAGGAAGGGGTGACGGTGTCTGGCGGCAGCAGCTATCGCTGGCGCGAGGATGCGCCGTCAACGACAGGATCATGGCGACACAGCGGCACCATCCGGGGGTACGTGCCGCTCAATTTGCCGGGCTTTTCCCGTCACGTGCTGATGACGCGCGTGTCAGCGGCGGTAACCGGTGACAATTCCCCCACCGAACTGAGTGTCGGTGGTGTGAGTGGCGTGTTGGCGGAACTGCTGCCTGGGTTTGTCATCGGTGATCCGGGGCGCACGTTTCCGGTGCGCGGTGTGGCTCCGGGCGTGCAGCGCGGTGCGCGCGCATTGGGTGGGAGCGTGGAGTATCGGGCGCCGCTGGTATTGCTTCGTGATGCGCCGGGTCCGTTTACACTGTTTGTCGACAAGCTGGCGTTCGCACTGTTCAGTGATGCGGCGCGTGCGTGGTGTCCTGGCGCGTTGGCTCGGCGACAAACGGCGCTGTGTGAGCGTCCCGGTGTTCGCGACGGGTGGATCGCGTCGGCCGGGGCCGAGTTGGTGTTGGATCTGGCGGTGCAGTACGACGTGCCCTATCGGCTTCGCATTGGCGTGGCCGCACCATACGTCGCGCCGCGTGGTGTGTCGCGACGTGGAGCGTTTTATGTCACACTGGGGTCGAGTTACTGATGACACAGAGCACAGGTTCAGGTTGTTCGTCTTTGGTCGTTCGGGGGCGGTAGTGGCCGCTCCCTGGATTCACGAAACGGCTGTGGTGCTGGGTCGCGTCACGCTAGGCGATGACGTGTCGGTGTGGCCCACGGCGGTGATTCGCGGTGACGTGGAGCGTATCGAAATTGGCGCGCGCAGCAATGTGCAGGATGGCGCGGTCATTCACGCTGATGAGCACCTGCCGACGATCATTGGTGAAGACTGCGTGATCGGACATCGGGCGGTCGTCCACGGCACTGTGCTTGAAGATGGGGTGTTGGTGGGCATGGGTGCCGTGCTGCTCAATCGAGTGCGGGTCGGAACCGGTTCGATCATTGGTGCGGGTGCGGTGGTGACCGAGGGAATGCAGATACCGCCCGGCTCGCTGGTGCTGGGCGTCCCCGCCAAGGTTGTTCGCCAGGTGGGGGCCGAGCAGCAGGCGCAGATCCGCGAGAACGCGGCGCGATATGCGGAGCTTAAGGAGTACTATCGCCGTGGCGAGGTGAAGCGATTGTAGCCGAGATTCCAGTTTGCACGCGAAAGCGGGCAATTGGGTGCTTTCAATGTGCGAGCAGGCAAAACGCCTTTGTCGCGCTCATCAAATCCGTGATCCTTGCCAGAAATTGGACGGCGGTTATCTGACTGATTGGTGACGCCTTGGTGCGCGCAGAGACATCGGGCAATGTGTCCTAACAGATTGCCTGATAATGAGTTATATTGTTTGGAGCGATTTTGTGAACAGGTCACCCGACGGTAACGGATGAGTCCGTAACCGAACTATGGTTTTGAATCGGAATCACAGGTCTGGGCGAGGTGGAAAACGTAACCGCTCACACAATTCCGTGATCTGCGATACGCAACCTGCTCCACTGTAACGCGTTACGGAGTGACTTGCGCGGCTTCACGAACGAGCGCACCATTCGCCCCCGCCAGGCACCGTACTGAGGTTTGGGGACGTACCCAGATCCTGCCAGGCGTAGCCAGCTGTCCCGTCCCCCGACATCACAGTAGGAGCCAACGAATGCCCTTCGCCGCGACACCCCCGGAAGGTCCTGTTACGCTGTCAGCCAATGCGCGTACGGTTTTGGAAAAGCGCTATCTCGTAAAGGACAAGTCTGGGAAGCCCGTCGAAAAGCCAGAGGACATGTTCTGGCGTGTCGCGACGGTGGTCGCGGAAGCCGATCGCCGCTATGGCGCCAGCAATGGCGGCGTGCAGGCGCTGGCCGAGGAGTTCTACTTCCTCATGACGCAGCGTCGATTCGAGCCCAACTCGCCAACGCTGATGAATGCGGGTCGACCATTGGGACAGCTGTCGGCGTGTTTCGTGTTGCCCGTCGACGATTCGCTCTCCAATGGACAGAGCGGCATCTACGACACGCTGCGCGCGATGGCGCTTATCCATCAGTCGGGTGGCGGCACGGGCTTTTCGTTCTCGCGGCTGCGTTCACGCGGGGCGATGGTGCGCTCCACAACGGGTGTGGCGTCGGGCCCCATCTCGTTCATGCAGTTGTACGACGCGAGCACCGACGCGGTGAAGCAGGGTGGCACGCGTCGTGGCGCGAACATGGGCATCCTGCGTGTCGATCATCCGGACGTGCTGGAATTCATCTCGTGCAAGGAAGATCTCACCAAGATCACCAACTTCAATATCTCGGTCGGCATCACGACCAAGTTCATGGAGGCGGTGAAGGCCGACACGAACTACGATCTGTACGATCAGAGCACGAAGGAGGTGACCGGTCAGATGCGTGCGCGCGACGTGTGGGACAAGATGATCGTGGGCGCGTGGCGAACGGGTGAGCCCGGAGTGTTCTTCATTGATGAAGCGAACCGCTACAACCCCGTGCCGCAGCTCGGTAGCTACGAAGCCACGAATCCGTGCGGTGAGCAGCCGTTGCTGCCGTACTACGTGTGCAATCTGGGTTCGGTGAACGTCGGCCACTATGTCATCAATGGCGTGATGGACTGGGATGCGTTCAAGCGTGACATCGCGCTCAGCACGCACTTTCTCGACAACAT
>JANLVM010000143.1:0-7569 GCA_031364015.1 Gemmatimonadaceae bacterium | reverse complement strand
GCCCGCACGGTCCCTGGCTAGCGCCTCACGTGAAGTGGCACGGAGCAAGCGCGCCAACACGGGTGATCGCGATGGGTCGTCCACGACCAATACGGCGCGCGACTCGCGTGTCGCCGCCGCCGCCGTGCCCAGTGCAACCGCCGCGGCAATAGCGGGGTCGGCCGCGAGTACGGCTACCGTCTCGACAACGTCCCCGACAGCCGTCAACGCGAGGTGCAGCAGGACAAACGTATCACTCTCGCGATCGATGATACGTGGTATGCCCCGTCGATCGCCACGCGTCCCACGCACACGCACGGTTGCCGTTTCACGTGTGTGGCGCAGCACCGGTGCCGCAGCGAGTCGTTCGACCTCCGACGCGTCACCCACTGTAGGCTTGCGGAGTTCGTGCACCAACACCACCGCGTAGCCGAACGCGACGCCAACTACCAGCGCCGCGACGACCATGGCGAACGGTGGCACGTCAGCCTGAAGACGCTGTGTCAACCTCGCCCGCTCAGCATCATTTTGAAGGAAGCGCTGACGCGCCACGATGAGCGATGATTCTTCGTTCGCAATGCGAGACTGCAGCGCGCCACGGGTAGAGTCGCGCGCGACCTGTCTCAGGCGCTCCACCTCAGGGTCTATGATCGTGTCCAACCCGCTGTCAGGCGCGGCAGCATTGGTCGACGGTGCGCCACTCTCCCATCTCCCGTCTCCCGTCTCCCGTCTCCCGTCTCCCGTGATCGACGACAGCACCGCGCTGGAGAGGCGCTGCTCGGCTAGTCGCACAATCCGTTGTCCGAGTGCCGTTAGGCGTGCAGTGAGCGCTGCGTAGCGAGCACCAGGTCCTCCCAACGCGGCGTGCGCCTCGCGTTCGCGATCGACCAGGTCAATGCTATCGACCAGCGCCTTGACGCGTGGATCGCTGTTCATCAGCGGTGACTCGGCCAGTGCGCGATAGCTGTCGGGTAACGGCGCACTGCGCGCGCGCGTCAGGCGGGCCATCACGTCAATCGCCGCGCTATCGGGCGTCGACGCCGCTCGCCTGACTGATGCGGAATCACCTTCCGCGACACGCGCGACCTCACGGGATGACGAGTCGCCAGTGACGATCGTATCGCGAGGCTGCACACGACGCGGCACGTTCACCGGCATGCGCTGTTGTGCACGCAGGCTGTCGAGTCGCCGCACGATCGGCATCGAATCGGCAACCTTCGGCAGCTCGGCGATTCGGCGATGCAACTGGCGGTCTTGCTCACGCGGGACCCACACGAGGGCAATCAGCATCGCGACAACGGCGACGCCACCAATCCCGGCGATCCAGAAACCTTTTCTGGCCGCGTTACGTGCACGCGCCGCGATCCAGGCGTTTCGTTGTCCGATCATCCGCGAATGAAACGTGGGGGCTGGCGCATTGCGCCACCCCCCACGGAATTCCAGGACGTGATCGGGACTACTGAACGATGATCTTGCCCTTCATGTTCATCGCCAAGTGCGGCGTGCAGAGCACCTCATATGTGCCCGCCGGAATACCACCGAGCGAGATCGTATACGACTCGCCGGCTGCCAGCATCATCTTGCCCGACAACTCACCCACCTGTTCCGGCATATTCGCCATCATCTGCGACTTGGCCGCAGCCGGGAAGCTGGCCGGATCGAACGCGACGTTGTGCGGGCCACCATCGACGAATACGAACTTGATACCATCGCCGGCCTTGACCGTGATCTCTGCCGGCTCAAAGCGATAGCCGGTCGCATCACCACGCAGTTTCACTTCGTGTGTTGTGCCCGTAATGGGAGACATCGCGCCCGCCATCGCGGGCGCTTCTGGCGTTGCCATCGGAGCGGCCGCCGTAGATGCACCTGCTGAATCGGCGGCTGACTTGTCAGCACCGCCGCACGCACCAAGCACGATCGCCGCGCTCGCAACCACTACAAATCCGAGAAATCGCATGTCGAGAAGCCTCCAGAGCTTTTCGCAAAATTGATATAGCAGAAACACAGGGAAATCCCTGCGTCCGCAGGGCCCTGCTGATCTTGTGAACTTATTCACAAGCGCCCTCCGTTGCAATCGCCCCATCTTGACTAGGGCGCCGAATCCGGCTACGATCCTGTTCTATGCGCTTCCAGCTGCCCCGCCACCATCATGCTCATCACGGCCACGACCACACGGGTCGGGGCGTTTTGTGCGAGTCGGAGCGCGTGATTTAGTCGCCACCGCTAGCACCAAGCGTATCTCGGGCCCGTCCATTCTTGACGGGCCTTTTTTGTTGCCGCACGCCCGGACCCGGCACCGTTCAGCATACATCAACTGTACACTTAACATCATGTTACGTATAGCGTTACCAAACAAGGGACGACTCCGGGACGAAACCCGCGAGCTGTTCAATGATGCCGGGCTTGAGGTGCGGTCAGCGGGTGAGCGCGCGTTGAGTGCGTCGTTAGGTGGAGAGTTTGAAGCCATCTTTGTGCGCGCCCAGGATATCCCTGAGTTCGTCGCCGACGGCGCCGCCGATGCCGGGGTCACTGGGTGGGACCTCGTTTCGGAATCTGAGCGGCCACTGACCTCCCGACTGGACTTGGGCTTCGGAAAATGCCGACTGGTGGTCGCCGCTCGCGACGACGCCGGGATCGGCACCGTAGACGCCATCGGTTCCACCGAGAATCCCGCCAGGGTCGCGACGGTGTTTCCGCGCATCACGGCGCGGTTTTTTGCGTCCAGGGGACGACCCGTCGAAATCGTTCCTGTCTCTGGCGCTGCGGAGATTGCCCCACACTTGGGCATCGCTGACATCGTTGTCGATCTCACATCGACTGGCTCGACTCTGCGAATGAATGGACTACGCGAGATCGAAACGGTGCTTTTCTCGAGCGCCCATCTCATCACCGCTATCAACGGGCCGCGAAACGGCGATCCGGAGCGCGGACGCCACTTCGAAGAGCTCGTAACCGCACTCGGCTCGGTGATACGCGCGCGCGGGCAACGTTACTTGATGGCGAATGTTCCGCGTACGGCCCTCGACGCCGTGCGCGCCGTGTTACCCGGTCTCAATGGGCCGACCGTCATCGAGATCGCGAACCATGGGGAGTTCGTGGCGGTACACGCCGTCGTGAGCGCCGATGAGATCTATCGCACAATCTCGCAGTTGCGAGCGTTGGGCGGACAGGGAATTCTGGTGACACGCATTGAGCGTCTGGTGCCATGACAACACCGCTCGCACCGGTCACCGCATCGCTGGCGTTGCGGGCACGCGGGCCGTTCGATGCACTGGATGCCGTCACGCGACTGGCCATTACCGATCGCTCGACGACACTCGACGTGACCGTGCGTGCGCGCACGTCGGCAATCATCGAACGCGTTCGAACGGCCGGTGATGAGGCGTTGCTCGCACTGGCCCAGGAGTTTGACGGCGTGACGCTGACCGCCTTCGACGTTCCGCGCGAACGATGGACACACGCGCTCGCCACGCTCGATCCCATGCTGCGTGCGGCGCTGGCGCGTGCGGCCCGGAACATCGCCGCAGTGCATACCGCCTTCCTTCCACGCGAGACACAATGCTCGCCGGAGCCCGGAATCACGGTGGGACGTCGACCCGATCCGCTGCAACGCGTGGGAGTGTACGCGCCGGGTGGACGCGCCACCTATCCGAGTTCTCTGCTCATGGGTGCAATTCCGGCGCGCGTTGTCGGAGTCCGGGACGTGATTGTCTGCTCACCTCCCGGCGCAGACGGGCTGCCGTCACCGGTGGTGCTGGCGGCCGCTGAGTTGGCGAACGTCGATCGCGTTTTCGCAATTGGCGGCGCCGGCGCCATTGCCGCGATGGCGTTCGGTACCGCCACCGTGCCGCGCGTAGATCGTATTGTCGGCCCCGGCAACGCCTACGTCGCCGAGGCCAAGATGCAGTTGTCGTCGCACGTCACCATCGACGCACCCGCCGGACCCAGCGAACTACTCGTGCTGGCCGACGACCGCGCCGACGCGGCGGCGATCGCTCGGGAGCTGTTGGCGCAGGCAGAGCACGATCCCGACGCTGCGGTCATCGCCGTCATCTGTGGTGATGACGCGGCCTCGCTTGCCGCAGACGTCGAACGTCTGCTGGCCGCGGTCGTAACAGCAACGCCGCGTGCGGTGATCGTGCGTGAGTCGCTCGCGGCGCGAGGCGCACTCGTCACGTCACCATCACTGGCGCGCGGTATCCAGATCGCCAATGAGTGGTCGGCCGAGCACGTGCTGCTGCTGGTGCCGGACGACTGCCGTGATGCAACACTCGCGGCGTTGCGCAATGCAGGCACCGTGTTCATAGGCGCCAGCAGCTCAGTTGCGTACGGTGACTACATGACCGGCGCGAATCACGTGCTTCCCACAGCCGGAACGGCCCGTCGGTACTCGGGGCTATCGTCACTCGACTTTGTGCGCTGGACCTCATGGCAGACGGTGACGCCGATGGCGGCGGCGGCCATGGCGGATGACGTCGGGCGATTCGCCGAGGCCGAGTCCCTTCCCGCACATGCCGCGGCAGCACGCGCGTGGCGCGCAACGGGGGCGCACTCATGACCGAACGACTCGCGTTCGCGCGTGCGGCATACGACTCGGTCACGCTCTACGATCCCAAGCGCACGCCGATCGCCGTCGATCTCACCGACAATACGAATCTCTGGGGACTTCCGCCAACGGCTGAGCGTACGTTGCGCGAGATGCCCGTGGCGTCGGTTACGCGCTATCCGACGCTGTACGCCGCGGAATTGAAGCAGGCGCTCGCCACCTACGCCGGGGTACACCCCGACATGATCGTGACGGGATGTGGCTCTGACGACATTCTCGATTCGGCCATGCGCGCGTTCGGGGAACCGGGCGACGTGGTTACGGGTTCGGACCCGACGTTTGCGATGATCCCGATCTTCGCGCACATGAACGCACTGCGCTGGCATCCGATTACCGAACAATTGGTCGGCCCGACGCTGCAACCCGACTGCGAGGCGCTAGTCGCCACCGGTGCTCGAATTACCTACCTGTGCTCACCAAACAATCCGACGGGCGCGTTGATCGCGCGTGAGCATATCGAACGCGTCGTGAAGGAATCCACGGGCGTGGTGTTCATCGACGAAGCGTATGCCGAGTTCGCCGGCGTGTCGTCGGTGAGCCTGGTCGCACAGTCCGATCGCGTTTTGATTATCCGCACGCTGTCAAAAGCATTCGGTCTCGCTGGGCTTCGCATTGGGTACGCGATCGGTCAACCAGCGCTGGTCAGGGAAGTGGAGAAATCGCGCGGACCCTACAAGGTCAGTGCGATCGCCGAGCAAGTAGCCATCGCGGCGCTGCAGCACGATCGTGCATGGATTGACACGCACGTACAGCTCGCCGTGGCACTTCGGGAGCGATTGGCCGATGCGCTGCGCAGCATGGGACTCACACCGATGCCATCGGCCGCCAATTTCATTTGCGTACCGGTACCGCGCGCGGTCAGCGTGGGCGAGGCACTGCGGACTCGTGGCGTCGCGGCGCGTCCATTTCCGGCGCTGCCGCATGTGGGTGATGCGCTGCGCATTAGCGTTGGTCCGTGGCCAATGCTCGAACGGCTGCTCGACGCGCTCGAGCCAGCGATCGCCGAGGCCACCCGATGATGGGCCAATCGACGGCAGCGGCACTGCGGGTGACGGTGTTCGATTACGGTGCTGGCAACTTGCACTCACTGGTGAAAGCACTCGCAACGCCCCAGTCGATCGTGCGCGTAGAGACCGACGCCGCACGCGCGGTGGAGTCTACCGACGCACTGGTGTTGCCAGGTGTCGGCGCCTTCTCCCCGGCCGCTGATCGGCTGGCGTCGGGACGAGAGATCATGCGTGACGCACTGTTGGGAGGATTACCCTGCCTCGGGATCTGTTTGGGTATGCAACTATTGTTCGAATCCAGCGATGAGGGTCCGGGTGAAGGGCTCGCGATTTTCCCGGGACGGGTGACCCGTCTTCAGTCGTTAAGACTTCCGCAGATTGGATGGAACAGCTTGGACGACGTGACGGAACCACTTGTCGTGAGTGCCGGACTGGATGTGGCGTACTACGCCAACAGTTACGCGTGCCGGCCTACCGAAAACGCACTCCCGCCGGTCGTCGCGTGGAGCACACATGAGGGCGATCGGTATCCCGCGGTCGTGCGGCGCGGGACTGTAGTCGGCACGCAGTTCCATCCAGAAAAGTCGTCAGCCGCCGGCGTGCGTTTCGTGCACGCTTTTCTCGAAGCGGCGGCGCGAACGATATCGGCCACGGAGGTTCGATGATTGTCATTCCTGCGGTCGATCTGCGCGGCGGCTATTGCGTGCAACTGGTAGGGGGCGACTACGCTGAGGAACGCGTGCGCCTGGATGATCCAACGGCAGTCGCGCGCGAGTGGGCACGCACGGGTTTTTCGCGCCTGCACGTCGTCGACCTTGATGCCGCCACATCGCGCGGCCGGAACACCGATGTGATTCGTGACATTCTGCGCGATTCGCCCGTGCCCGTGCAGGTGGGTGGTGGAATCCGCGAGGAATCACAGATCGAACAGCTGCTCGATGATGGCGCTACGTGGATTGTCGTGGGTACGCGTGCCGTGCAGGACGAGTATTGGCGAACTGAGATGGCCGTTCGCTTTCCCGGCCGATTGATCATCGCGGCCGATGTGCGCGAGCGTCTGGTCGTCACGAGCGGATGGGCGGACACGTCACGCACGGATGTCATCGACTTCGTGGAATCGCTGGGCGCGCTGCCGTTGGCCGGCATTCTCGTCACAGCGGTGCACAAGGAAGGTCGCATGGAAGGCACCGATCTCCCACTTATGGAAGCCGTCGCCGAGGCCAGTGTGTGGCCGGTGTTCGCGTCCGGTGGGATCTCGTCGATTGAGGATCTTCGCGCCCTGGAGCATCGCGGCCTCGCTGGGGCGGTGTTGGGAATGGCGCTTTACACAGGTGCGTTTGATGCGCGCCGCCTTGCTGAGGAGTTCGCCGGATGACCGTCGTCACACGCAATTCGAAGGAAACGCAGATCCGACTTTCACTGCGCGCCGGAACGGGTGCGTCTACGGTGAACACGGGAGAGCCGTTCCTCGATCACATGCTGGTCGCCTTCGCCCGCTACTCCGGGCTCGATCTCGAGGTGCAGGCCACCGGCGACTTGCGTCACCATCTCATTGAAGATGTGGCCATCGTGCTGGGTCAGGCGGTAGCCGCGTATGCGCCGTCCGGCTGTGTGCGATATGGCGAGCGAACCGTCCCCATGGACGACGCGCTGGTGCAGGTCGTGCTGGATATTGGTGGACGCCCATACTATCGTGGCCCGTTGCCATCGTCGATGTACGATCATTTCCTGCGATCGTTTGCCGACAACGCGCGCGCGACGCTGCATGTTCGGGTGCTGCGCGGGCGCGACCGTCATCACGTGGTCGAGGCCGCAATCAAGGCGCTAGGCATGGCGTTGCGTGACGCCCTCGTCGAGTCGGGCGCGGTGTTCAGCACGAAGGGCTCGGTGCAGCTCGACATCAGTGAGGCATGAAGACATGCTGATGCGACGTGTCATCGTGTGTCTGGATGTGCAAGGTGGACGTGTGGTGAAGGG
>JANLVM010000127.1:0-4515 GCA_031364015.1 Gemmatimonadaceae bacterium | reverse complement strand
GGATACTTGGCGCGCAGGTTCTGCACCAGCTTGCGCGTGCCTTCATGCATGTCGCCCGTCGTACTATTGACATGCCCACCCACGATGTCCAGGAAGTAGGCGTCCACGCCAAACCGCTCGATCATCTCGGCGATGCGCCCTTCCATATGCTGGCGCCACTTGTCGTCGCCAAGATTCATGTAGGTGAGCCAGCCGTCCTGATGGCGATCGTTGTTCCAGTCCACCCAGTTCAGGTTATAGATGTCGCCGTCAATCTTGTGCGTCGCACCCGATGCCACTGTGGCGTACACGGGCTGCTTGCGATTGGCCGAATTGGTGCCGTACATCGGCATCATCTTGAAGCCCAACTTGCGTGCCTCGGTAATCAGCTGACGGAGACCCGCTTCACCACCCATGCGTGTCGGCACCACATAATTGGGATAGTCCCAGTAGTACCGTCCGTCCCACGACGCGAGAAACACCAGCACGCGTTCGGCGGGCATCTGCGTGGCCATCCACCGCAGGATAGCCAGTTGCTGCGCGTAGTCGTTGAACATGAAACCGGTGTAGTGCATGCCGTGCAGCGTCGTGACCATGGCAATGTTGCGCATCCACGCGGGCACGTCGCGTCGTGTTTCCCAACTCGGGAGATTGAACGCCTTCTCGATGTGCGCCATATGGGGCGTCATCGCGTCCTCGAAAGTCGACGCGTGACCCAGCTGCCAACGCGGAACCACCACGCGCGTATCGTTGCGCCAGGCGTCGTGTTCGTAGATCGCCTCCACGCGGAAGGCGCGTTCACCGGCCTGATAGTAGTAGCGCTTGGGCCGGACGCGCGTGTCCTGCGTGGTGACATACAGGAAGTCGGTGTCACTGGCCTGCAGGATGGTGACTGGGGTGGTCATGCTTTGCGGTGTGCCCGCGCCGTGCAGGTCGCCCGCGCCAAACGTGTAGCCACCCAGCACATCACCGTCGCGTGTTTCGTTCGCTGTACCACCGCCAAACGACACCTTGCCGCGCGGGACATCGCGAATCACGGTGGTTATGGTCTTGATCGGCTTCCCCATCTCGGCCACGATATCCCACTCGATGGTGCGACCCGTGCGCGTGAACTTGACCGACACCTTACCAGGCGACTTCTCCTGACCGCCCGCCCACACCAGTCCCGTACACGTCATCTCCAGTGCATCAGCCGACCCGTTGGCCCGCATGAGTGCGCGATCGAGGCTATAGGTGTTTTCTTCGGTGAACAGCAGGAAGCTGAACCGATGATCACCGAACACCACACCCGGTTCGGGAAAGTCGAAGCTGAACTTCATGAACGACGGACCGCGCGGCGGAATGAACACATCGCTGGTCGAGTACAACTCGACAATGTCGCCAGGCGCGTGAACCGCGCGGATGTCAATCGGTGATGGTGTCGCCGGTGTGTCGGCGGGGGTGATGCGTGCCAGTCCGGTCACGAGGTCGAGCGGTGCCAGCGCACCGGCGACACCGGCGGTCTTGATCCAGTCACGTCGCGAAAACGGCTTGGTCATGTCGGGCGGGGTAGGGGAGCCTCAAGTATCGGCCCTGCGCGTGCGCGTGTCGAGGTCGGCGCGCCCGCCGTTGCCGCGCCACCGCCTTCAGGGCGACGCGGAGAGCATCGGTAAGTAGCGGACGCGCCTACCGGTGGCGTCGTCGTTGCGCGCGCGTCACGTTTCGCCGATGCTTGCGCCCGCGATCACGCTGCTCACCGACTTCGGCACCGCCGACGGCTACGTCGCCGAACTGAAAGGCGTGCTCACCACCGGTGCGCCGAGCGTACCACTACTGGACATGTCGCACGACATTGCGCCGCAGGACGTCGAACACGCGCGACTGACCCTCGCCCGCTACTGGCGCCGGTTTCCGATCGGCACGGTGCATCTGGTGGTGATCGATCCGGGGGTGGGCACATCGCGCGCCGCGATCGCAGTCGCAAGCGACGGACGCTTTCTTGTAGGCCCTGACAATGGCGTGTTGTCGCCCGCGCTGTTTGCGCTGGATGCACAGGTCGTGTCGTTGCCGGTTGATCCACACGCATCCGCCACGTTTCACGGTCGCGACGTGTTTGCGCCGACCGCCGCGCAGCTCGCACTCGGCGCGCCGATCGACGCGTTGGGTGACGCGTGGCATGATCCGGTGCGTCGGCGCACGCCGCAGCCGCAGCGCCAGGCCGATGGGAGTCTCGTGGGAGAAGTGCTCACCATCGATCGCTTCGGCAATGCGATGACGAATCTCGTGTCACGCAGCGTGAGTGCGGCCAGTGTGGTGCAGGTGGCCGGTCAGGTCGTGCGCGTCGTGCGCACGTATGGTGACGCCGCGCCGGGAGAGTTGGTGGCGCTGATTGGATCGAGCGGATTCGTGGAAGTGGCGGTCCGCGACGGCCATGCGGCGACGCAGTGGCATCTGACTCGCGGCCAACGCGTGGAGCTTCACGCAGCCTGACGCGAGGGATGGCGGTAGGCCATGCGTGAAAATGATGCGTTGACATCATGATAGCTATGCATTAGCATTGAGCCATGCGGACCACTATCGATCTCGACGACGTCCTGCTCACGCGGCTGCGCGACGAGGCCCATCGCGAAGGGGTCTCGTTCCGCGCGCTCCTGCATCGGGTGATTCTGCGCGGATTGGAGCCCCAGGCGCCGGTCAAGCAGGTCGAGTATAAGGCGCCGAGTTTCAGCATGGGCGAGGTCCGCGAAGGGTTCGATCTCGTGAAGGCCCGTTGGATCGCCGACGATCTCGAAGACGAAGAGATCATGCGCAAGATGAACGAAGGACGCTAACGATTGATTGTCGTCGACACGAACCTGCTGGTCTATGTCGTGCAGCGGGAGAGCCCATTCCACGCGCGCGCGCAAAGGTGGTGGAACGAGCTGCTGAACGGCGATGAACTGGTTGGATTGCCGTGGACAACAATCATCGGATTCGTGCGTGTCTCAACGAATAGTCGCCTCTTCCCGGCTGCGTTGACCGTGAATCGCGCCATTGGTGTCGTGGACGCGTGGCTGGAGAATCGGCTGGTCTCTATTGTCGAGCCAGGTGCGGGCCACTGGTCGATCATGCGCGAACTCCTGCTCGAAGCGGGGCGCGGAGCCAATCTTACCACCGACGCACATCTCGCGACGCTCTGTATCGAGCGAGGTGCGACGCTGCATTCCGCCGACGGCGACTTCTCGCGTTTTCGCGGCCTGCGATGGAAGAATCCGCTGCTCGCGCGATAACGCGATAGTCGGCGACGCCTGATGGGCCGAAGTGCGTGGGGATCTGTGTCCTACACCTCTCCAGACTGCTGCGACCCCACCGACGACGCACCACGGGCGGGCATCGGCCGACGAGCAGCCACGACACCCTGAACCGGCGTTGGCGTTTGCCACAGCGGCACCGCCACTTCGGTCAGGGTGGTGTCCATTCGGATCTTCGCGATGCCACCGCGTGACTTCACCACCGCGCCCAATCCCACGGTGGCCACGGCCCAGGTGAAGCCCAAGGCAACAACGCGCGACAGCACACCGGCTACCGGAACCGACGACAGCAGTGACGCACCAAGCCAGACCAGACTGAGGGCAAAGAGCCCCACCACCAATCCTCGTAACGCCGCCGCGCGCGTTCCCGTGCCGCTGCCACGACCAACCATGGCGCGACCAATCACCAATGCCACCGCCAGCAACCCCAACGTGAAGGCGCCAGCGTAGGCCAGCGCCCAAGCCAGCGCGACTATGGGAATAGCCAGAATGCCGATTATAGTGAGAATGCATCCGATCACTAGCACCGCCAACAGCGGGACGGCCAGCGCCTGCCACAGTAGACCCACCCAAAAGCTGCCGCCAATGTCACGCGCTGCCGCCCTGGCCACGGCCATGAGCGAATCTTCAGCGGTGGTGAGCACCACCAGCCCGATGATCAGTCCGATCCCAAAGATTCCAACGACCGCCAGTGGACCCGAGTTGGCCAGTGAAAGCACGTCTGGCAACCGTTAGTGCGCGCGCCGCGACACAGTGGCCAGCGCTCGAAGTCCCACAACCCCAAGGCCTGCGACCGCAACGAAACCACCCATAAACAGCGCCATCATCTCGGGTGTGCTGCGTTGCATGGCCTCCAATCCAGGCTGGCCAAGCAGCGTGTTCGCCAGATCGGTGGTCGCCGCACTCACCCGTTCGCTGATGCGCTCGAGTCCAAGCTGCGTCAGGAACAGCGCGATATCGGCCCGGGCCAACGCCCACGTGCCGGCAGCGGTTACCAAGCCCCCTGAAATCGCCACGCCAACGCCAGCCGCGATACGGGCCGGGCGCGTCGCTGGTACGAACTGCTGGACGGCGCTCAAGGCAGCCGCGTGCCAAGGCTCAAAAACCTGCACTTGGCTCATCACGCGATCAGCGAACGCCACGGATGGCGCGAAATCAGGAAGCGAATCGAGGGCCACCATAAGCTCGCGGGCCTTATCCAACTCGGCGTCGCAGGATGCACACTGTCGGACGTGGGCCCGGAGGGGCGCTACGCCGAAGCCTTCCT
>JANLVM010000113.1:0-3549 GCA_031364015.1 Gemmatimonadaceae bacterium | reverse complement strand
AGGAAGGGATGGGCGCCTTTCTCGCCGTCGCGCAGGCGACGCCGGAAGAGCCGCGATTAGTCGCATTGGAGCACCACGGTGGCGCCCCCGGCCAGCAGCCGATCGTGCAGATTGGCAAGGGAATTTGTTTCGACACGGGCGGTATTTCGATCAAGCCAGCACCCGATATGGAGTGGATGAAGTTCGACATGTCGGGCGCGGGCGGCGTCATGGGTGCCATGGAGACCATTGGCCGCATGAAGCTGCCAATCAATGTGGTTGGCATTATCGGCTCGACGACGAACATGTTGTCTGGCACGGCCTACAAACCGGGCGATGTGGTTCGCGCGTCGAACGGCAAGACCATCGAAGTGGTTAACACCGATGCGGAAGGACGCATGGTGCTGGCAGACCTGTTGGTGTTCGCCAAGCGCTACAATCCGGCGGTGGCGATTGACGCCGCCACGCTGACCGGCGCGATCGTCGTGGGGTTGGGGCATTGCGCGGTGGGCGTGTTCGGTGCGGAACGCCATGTGGTGGACGAGGTACTGGCTGCAGGTGAACGCGCCGGCGAGCCCGGATGGCCGATGCCCCTGTGGGATGATTACAAAGAGCAAATCAAGTCGGATGTAGCCGACGTCCGTCAGACTGGCGGTCGCGCCGGTGGAGCGATTACCGCGGCGTTGTTTCTTCAGGAATTCGTGGATGGATATCCGTGGGTGCACCTTGATGTCGCGGGCACGGCGTACTCGCAAACGGATCTGGGATGGTTGCCCAAGGGACCAACGGGCACGCCCGTCGGGACCTTTGTCGAATTCGTCCGTGCGCGCTCCCGTTGAGTCGTAAGCGGGTGCTTGCTCAGCGCTGCACGAGCGTGAATGCCGTTGGCACCCGCGCGCGCCGCCGATGGTCGACGCGGGCGTGTGCCCTGCTGGCGTGTGCCCTGCTGGCGTGTGCCCTCATGCTCCTGGGCCTGCGAACGCTCGACGCACAGGTCGTGCCGGATACGACCAAGCGGAGCCCCCGCGATTCGGCCGCACGGCGCGCCGCGCAGGACAGCGCGCGATCCGTTCGCGATGTGCTGGCGCAGGCGCGCGTGGACAGCATCGCGCGTGTGAAAGCGATTGATACACTCAAGGCACCGTTCGCCCATTTTGAACGACCCGATCAACCCGAGCTCAGTGATCGCTTGCGTTGGTCGCGTGAGCAGATTCTCACGTCGGGCGCGATCAATCTCGCCGACCTGCTGGATCGTGTACCGGGACTCACGTCGTATCGTTCGCGATGGATCGCGGGTATTCACGCGGTCGCGTACAACGGCGATTTTCGACGCGTCCGGGTGTTTTTTGACGGGGTAGAGCGGGACGCGATTGAGGCCCGCAATGGCGGCGTGCTGGATCTCACGGACATCCCGATCTGGAATCTCGACGAAATAATCGTGGAACGGGTGGCCGGCGAGGTCCGCGTCTGGTTGCGTGGATGGACCGTCCGGCGCACCACCGCGTTCACGCGCGTAGACATCATTACGGGCGATCTCAACACGAACGGATTCCGTGGATTGCTGGCACGTCGATTCGCCAACGGCCTCGCCGTGCAGTTCCTGGGACAACAACTGGCCACGCAGTCGGGTCGGGCCTCCGCGTTTACGACCGGCGCGGCGTCAGGCGCTGGCGACGGCGACGCCAAGCTGATGGACCTTCGCGTGGGTTGGGCGCGAGGTCGGCTTACGGTCGACGTTCAGGGTTCGGCCACCTCGAGAAACCGGGACACGCATACGGCGCGAGAAAAGTTCACCGACCTTCCGGCGTTCAAGGGCGCCCGTCGCGAAGGGTTTGCCCGAATTGCCTACGGGGACTCCGCGCGCGGACTGTGGACCCACGCGATCGTTGGCGCCCTGCGGACTCGTCTGGAGGGAATCGCAGCAACTGGCACGCCCGACGATAGCACGGTGAGCCGCGATACGACCAACGCGCGTACGCAGCAGATCCTCGCAATCGGCTATCGGGCGCCGTGGTGGCATGCCTCGCTCCTCGATCGCGTACGTCCGGTGTCGGGTACGTCGTATCACGCCCCCGCCATCCGGCTTGGCGCCGGCAATGCGCGCTACGGGATCTCAGCGTACGGTGAGCAACGCGTCATCGATTCGTTAACAGAGGTGGACGTGAGCGCGCATGCCCGACCCCTCCCATGGTTGGCCTTTGTCGCCACCCAGTCCAGACGCACGCCCGACCACGACACAACACGGAAGCGGTTGTCGTCCACGCGCGTCGAAGGCGCGGTACGTTTTCGCGGATTGTGGCTTGGTGGTGGACTGCTCCACGACGGGGCGACCCGCTATGCCACGCCCGTCTTGTGGGGATCCCCGGCGGCCATCGTGCCCACAGTGGCCACCAACGGCTTCAGTATCTCAGGGAGAGGCAAACTCTACAAAGACGTGTCGATCGACGTGCAAGCGATTCGATGGGATGTCCCGCAGTATTCGCGTCCGCGCATGGCGATACGCACCGAACTGGCATTGGTGAGCAACTGGTTGACGCGATTCCCGAAAGGCGAGTTCTCCATAGTGACACGTATCATTCACGACTATCGCGATCCCGTTCCGTTTTACTACGCGGAAAGCACCGGCGCCACGCAGCGAGTTGCCCTTGACGCGCAGGTGGTCACCGGTTTGCTCGAGATCCGCATCCAGAGCGCCAGCATCTTCTACCAATACCGCAACATGACCGGCCGCGCCTACGAGCAGATCCCCGGCATCACGATGCCGCCCGTTGTTCAGATGTATGGCGTGCGCTGGGAATTCTGGAATTGACCGCCTACGCTTGCAACGCGCACGCGATCAGGACGTCGGATTGACGACGGGCCTACGACGGGTTTCATTGCCGCCGGCATGATACGATCCATGACTGGCTTCGGGCAGGCCGAAGGAATGGTGGGGTCGGCGCGCGTCAGCGTCGAAGTCCGCACCGTCAACCATCGGTTCTTCTCGCACAGCATCAAATTGCCCGGACCCTTCGCACGTTGGGAGGCGGACGTCCGCGAAGCCATGCGGGGCCGCGTAAGCCGCGGCCATGTCACGCTGACCGCGAGAACCGAGCGAACGCCGGGTGCGGCGGCGGCGATCGATGAGACCCGCTTGGCCGACGTCGTCGCCCATCTGCGTGCGATCCAGCAGCGCTTCGCGCTCGACGGCGGGGTCGATCTCGCGACGGTACTCCGCATGCCGGATGTCATCGCGTCGCCACGCGACGAAGAGGAGACAGGCACCGTCGCCGAGTTGCTCGTCGTCGTGGAGCAGGCGCTGGAAGCGCTGGGTCGCGCGCGGGCGGAGGAGGGCAGTCGCCTCGTCGTCGTTCTGTCGGAACGACTGGGCATGGTGTCGGCGTCGTTGTCCCGCATCGCGGAGCGCGCGCCGACACGGCTTGTCGCGCAGCGAGATCGCCTTCGCAGCGCGGTTCGCGCACTGACCGAGGGCCTGGCCGTCGACGAACAGCGCATCGCCCAGGAAATTGCCATCCTCGCCGACCGGTTGGACGTAAGTGAAGAAATGGATCGATTTCACTCACACATCGC
>JANLVM010000107.1:0-2798 GCA_031364015.1 Gemmatimonadaceae bacterium | reverse complement strand
TCAGTCAGCGTCGGTTGTTCCGGGCGCGCCAACAGTACGCGCGCGGCACTGAGCATGTCGACCACCCGTTCCACCTTTGCCATTCGCAATAACCTCTCGTCGTCGAGCGTACCCTCTAACACGGACAACATCATCAACGCTTGCGTGGCATGTCCAGTATGCCCCGTCTGGTCAAACTCCACCAACCGGGCGATCAACACCGACTCCGGAATAACCATCGTCAACGCGTGACCCACGACGCGGTATTGACCAGCGAACGCACCATTGAACTGCTCGATCGTCAGGATCGCGCGGATCCGAACGGCCGTGTCAGCCGGCGAAACAGTACGTGCACCCTGCTTCCTGCGCCTTGGCGATAGCGAGCACACCACTGGGAACAATGTGCACTCCGGGAATCACGGCGGCGGTCCACTCGGCGAGCGCGACCTCGGGCGTCACGCCCGCGCCGGCCGCAGTCAGTCCGGACAGCACCTTGATCGCGGCCCCGCAGACACTGATGATCACCCCCCTCGCAAGCAGCTTGTCGGCTGATGCGTCGATGTTCAGCATGTCGCCGGCCTTCGACTTGTAGAAGATGTTCCGCGCTGCCGGCGCTTTGGTGACCGGATCAATGACGTTCCACATCTTGCCGAGGCCGTACTTCTTCCAGATGGAATCATTGAGCGCGAGACCTGTGCCGAAGTGTCGTGCCACCACCATCGCACTGATGTCGCCGGCAGCGAGCTTGTAATGCTCAGTCATGGTCCTGAGATAGGTCGCCGCGAAGATCAGCGGGAATCCATCGTTGATCGTGGCTCCATCGAAGACCTGCTTGTGCTTCCCCTTGAGCGCCTTGAGCCAAGGATCATCCTGGACGGCAGTGGGCTCCGCCCCGATGGAATGCAGAGGCACGGACACCAGCGCGAGGGTTCCGGCCGCTACCGAGCCAATGAACGAGCGACGCGCAGAGGGCGATTGATCGTCGAACGACATGTGGATCTCCTGATGAGGGATCCTCGAACATACAAACCGATGACCAACGAAGCGAGTCATCTGTAGAATTACCGGCAGGCGCGCGGGGCCGTGCGCGGCGACGTTCAGCCCCAGACACGTCACGGTGGTAGCTGTGCCTTTGTTCCTCGCAAGCCAAGGCCCCGTAGGGTGGCCCGGTAGGCCGGCACACCCGAGGGCGACGCGACACGACAGCCAGCGCACTCAAAAGAAATAGCGAAACCAGTGTGACATTCGCGTCCGCAGCGCCGACTGTGGTGGCAGGTGTTTCTGGAGGTCGGCCGGGTCGTCGAGCCACTCGCTCTGGCCGATGAGCGACATGAGGTCGATGTACGGGATGACGCTGGGCCACGCCGAGATGACCAGCGCGTCCTCGCCGTCCATCACCATGCTGCGCGCATTCTGGTTCTGCGAACCCATCACGGCGTAGAAGACTACCCGGTCGCGATCGGCGGAGGACAGTTCGTCGAGCCATCGCTGCACATAGCCGTCTCCCATCGTCAGCAACGAAGGCCAGTTCTCGAAATTCAACGTGGAATCCCGATTCTGGACCTGCGCCAGGCGCTGCCCCACGAACTCGATAGTCATGTCGACCCATTCAGGGCGCGCGAGGAACTGCCACGCTTCGCGCGACGCAAACAGATTCGATTTTAAATGCAATTTCGGCGTGGCGTCGAACTCGAACTCGGTGGAGTCCGGCTTCCATGTGGCAAGGTCCTTGTATGTCTGGCGAATCTCCTCCAGTCCCTCGAACACAGTTGTAGGGAATGCAAACAGCGTGCGCAGCCATTCGTGCTGCGCGAACGCCCGCTGCACCGCCGTGATCTTGCCAGAAATGTTCGTCACTGGCAGCGTCGACGCATAAATCCCGACTTTCAGCAGCCCTCCGCGCTCCGCCAGCTCCGGCGCCAGCCGGTGCGACACGGCAGCGAGACGCCAAAGCAACTCGTACGACATCTGCATCGAACCGAAAGCGCGCGCGGGCGCGTTCGCCAGCGACGGTGCGATGACAAGCACGCGGACCCCTCGCAACGCGGCTCCGATAAGCGCAGAGCCCCAGAACTCGGCGTTCCACAATGAGTCCGGGATCTTGATCACCGATCCGGGCGGCATCATGGTGTACAGCACGGCCTTGGTGACGTTGACATTCTTGTCACCGAATCCCACCGCGTTGTGCACGCCGAGGGCGCGCAGCGCGTGTTTGCCGCTTTCGGCAATTGCCCGTTTCACACGCTCCTCGTAGTCGGGCGCCCGATCGCGCGGCTGCAAATGCCAGGGAATTCGCGACGGCGCGACGCCCTGGCCGCGCAACAGCTCCCGTGCTGCCGTCTTGAGGTGCAGTGTCACCGGTCCGCTCACAAGCAGCGCGCGGTCCTCCCACGACAGGTTCGAGTAGTGCTCGCCGACGCCGGCACCGGTATAGATGGCCTCGCCGCTATACGGATCGGCCTCGGTGACATCATAGAACACGAGCTTGCGATGGTCGCGATAGACGTTGTCCGGCACCGCGAGCCCCTTGACGACGTGCCGGCTCCAGAACGTCGGGTCGGCCGCATGGGTGATGTTGACCTGCACCTTCACCACGCTGCGAAGCCAGTCATCGCCGTGGTCGGTTCGCTGCGCCTGCAGGAGCCTCGAGTCCGCGACGGCTTGGCGTAGTGCCGCCTGCGCGGCGGCGAGCGAGTCTTCCCACACCGAGTGGCCGCGAGGGAGCCTCGTGCGATGGCGCAGCGGATCTTCCAGCAGACTCATACAGATGTGGGTCTTGTTCACGCGATAGAACCACTCGTCGATCAGGTTCATGTAGG
>JANLVM010000075.1:0-2732 GCA_031364015.1 Gemmatimonadaceae bacterium | reverse complement strand
TCCGCGTACGCGATTCGGGTACTGGCAAGACGAATGAAGTGCGCGATCGCGCGTTCGAACCATTTTTCACGACGAAGGACATCGGCCAAGGCACAGGCCGCGGGCATGCCACGTCGTACGGGATCGTGTCCCAGTGGGGTGGCACCATCCTGCTTGAGAGTATGCCGGGCAAGGGTACGGTGGTTCGGGTGCTGCTGCCGACTACCGAAGACCGTGCCTCGCCGGTACGCAGTCGGGTACGGTCCGTCACACCGACGGGGCACGAGACGATTCTGGTTGTCGACGATGACGCCGCGGTGCGTGGCGTGACGGCGACGGCGCTTCGCCGCCAAGGCTACCGCGTGCTCGAGGCTGCCACGGGCGCGTCAGCACTGGAGCAATCACGCGCTGAGCGGGGACGGATTCACGCCCTGGTGACGGATGTCGCCATGCCGCTGATGAGTGGTCCTGCCCTCGCCGCGGAATTGGTGCGTGAACGGCCGGACCTGCGTGTACTGTTCGTGACGGGGTATGCAAACGATGGCATTGCCCATCACGGAATCCTCGATGACGGAGTCTCGTTGCTACAGAAGCCGTTTGACATTCGCGAGCTGGCGCAGCGGGTGCGCGAGCTGCTGGGGTACAGTGCGAACCTGGCCAACTAAGCGGCGCGCGGTCGTCGCAGGCTTGGCACTGTTGTTGGCGTGTCGGGCAGACGGACCGACAGCGGTGGCGCCGACGCCGGTCCCCGGGGAACTCACGGTGCCGCCGATCGTGCGCGAGTTCCGTGGCCTGTGGGTGGCCACGGTAGCGAATATCGATTGGCCGTCGCGCAGTGGGTTGAGTATGAGCGCGCAACAGGCCGAGCTCCTCGCGATTCTCGAACTCGCACGGAGCGCGGGGCTCAACGCGCTTGTGCTGCAGGTTCGCGCGGCGGGCGATGCAATGTTCCCCTCGACACTCGAGCCGTGGTCACGGTCGCTCACGGGCACGCAAGGCACCGACCCTGGCTGGGACCCGTTGGCGTTCGCGGTGAGCGAAGCGCATGCCCGGGGACTCGAACTGCATGCGTGGTTCAACCCGTTCCGCGCGGCCAATCTCAGCGATACGATACGCCTTGCTCCACTGCACTTCGCGCGTCGTCGGCCCGAGTTGACTCGCGCATTCTGTACGCAACTCTGGTTCGACCCCGCCGAAGATGCCGTGCAGAATCAAGCGATCGACGTCGTGCGCGATGTCGAGGCGCGCTACGATATCGATGCCGTGCATCTGGACGATTTTTTCTATCCGTATCCCGACTCGCGCTGCCCGAATCTGGACTTTCCGGATAGCGCGTCGTATGCACGATTCCAGCAAAGCGGCGGAGGGCTTTCACGCGCCGATTGGCGACGCGCCAACGTCAATCGGTTTGTGGAGCGCCTGTATACGGACGTACATACCCAACGCAGTCATGTGCGCGTCGGCATCAGTCCGTTCGGTATCTGGCGCCCCGGTAACCCGGCTGGCGTTATCGGATTGGATGCCTTCGGCAGCATTTACGCCGACTCGCGGCAATGGCTCCAGCGCGGCTGGGTCGACTACTTCGCACCGCAGTTGTACTGGAGCATCGCGTCCACGGGACAGAGCTTTCCCGCGCTCCTCAACTGGTGGACACAACAGAATACGGCGCAACGGCATCTCTGGCCGGGTTTGGCGGCCTATCGCACAACCGACGGCACCAGCAGCGCGTTCAGCGGCAGCGAAATTCCGTCGCAAATCCAGCACGTACGGCAGCGAAGCGGTACCGCAGGCGGATCGACCGGACTGCTTTTGTACAATACGACGTCGTTGAAAGAAAACCGAGGCGGATTGGCCACGACGCTGGCGACGGCGACGTTTGTGACACCGGCGCTGCCACCAGCAACGCCGTGGCTCGATGGGACCGCCGCGCCCGCACCGCAACTTCGCGTGGAGCAGCTGCCGGGGATGGCCTCGGTGATGCGCCTGCAGGTGACGGCATCGTCCAGCGAACTTCTGTCATGGTGGTTGATTCGATGGCGCCATGGGACGGTGTGGTCGCAACGCATCGTGCCGGCGTCGCAGTTGTCTCATGACATCCCAAAAACCAACGCCGCCGGGGGCCTCACGGCTATCGTCGTCAACGCGATCGATCGGGTGGGGAACGCCAGCGCAGACGCCACGTGGAGAACACCGTGAAAGGATAACTGAGGCACGCAGGTGTTTCACGTCTTCCCCCATTTGCCCCGAGTGTATGCAATGCGGAATCCCTGACGCTCGGCGTTTCGCTGCGATGCACTTCCTGGCTGGGCGACTATTTGCGCGAGGTCGCAACCGTTGGTCGCCGCGTACGCAATTCGGGCCTGCAGCAGCGCATTCTGCGCGCCGCGTCCGCGGAATTCTGGAATGGTGCTGGCGCCGGCCAGCAGCGCCACCCCCTCATGCATCGCGATGGCGCCCGTTGCGGCGAGCGCGCCATCGATTTCAGCCAAGAAACAGACAGTGCCAGGACTCGCGCCCATCACCGAGCCGAGGTCGCGCATGAAGTCGCCGAATTCGGGAAGCTCGCTCCACCCCAAGGCCGACGCGTGCGCCCAGTCCGACAGCTCGTTCGCTGTCGCGACGCGAATGTGGACATCCCGATCAGATGCCCCGGCAGATGTTGAGTCGATCGGTTGGTGCATGACTGAGGCAAGCTCAACCGGGGCGTATCCGCGCACGCGTCGGCCTTGGGGTGGAGCGAGCTTCCCGAATTC
>JANLVM010000067.1:0-3040 GCA_031364015.1 Gemmatimonadaceae bacterium | reverse complement strand
GCCAGAGCGTGAGTTGGCGCGTGACAGTGGGCCGGTCGGTGGGCACAAGCATCAGCAGGGCAATGCCCAGCAGCGGCAAGAACAACACGACGTTGAGCATGGCAGACTCAGACATGCGCCCAACTCCACAGCAAAGCGCCTACAATGCCCACCAACACGAACAGCGCGTACAGGTGCAAACTTCCGGTCTGCACCCGACTCAGCACGCCAGCGGTTCGTTGTCCCAACGCTGCCAGTCCGTTGAGGGTGCCATCCAGAATCGTGCGATCGCCGAGTCGCAAGAACAGTCGATCTGAGATCCAGAATAGCGGCTTGGCGAGCACGCGATCGTAGAGTTCGTCCACGTAATACTTGCCTGTCAGCAATCGATGTGCGCCCGCGAAGCGCTGACGCAGCGACTCGGCGCGCGACGACGGTCCGCCAAAAATAAATGCTGCGGCGCCCAGCCCAAGAAACGCCAGCACAACAGATACGATCACCAGCGGCGTCTCGAGATGATGCAGCTCCTCGCTGACCGCGGGGAGCGGCAACTGCGGCTCAAGGAAATGCGGGAGTGCCAACATACCGCCCACGGCCGACAAGACGGCCAGCACCACCAGCACACCGGTCATGGAAATCGGCGATTCGTGGATATGATGCGCCACCTCGTGATCCACTCGCGACGCGCCCAGAAACGTCAGCCACAACAATCGGAACATGTAAAACGCCGTCATGAGCGCCGTAAGCGCCGCCACACCCCACAGCCACGGCGATCCGCCCGTACTGCTGGCGTACGCGTACCACAAGATCTCGTCCTTCGACCAGAAACCGGCGAGCGGTGGAATACCGGCGATGGCGACCGTGGCCACGGCAAACGTGCCAAATGTCCACGGAATCTTGCGGGCCAGTCCACCCATCTTCCGCACATCTTGTTCGCCTGAGAGCGCATGAATGACGCTGCCGGCACCAAGGAACAGACACGCTTTGAAGAATGCATGCGTGACCACGTGAAAAATCGCCACACCGTACGCACCAACGCCAAGCGCCAGGAACATGAAGCCGAGCTGCGAAATCGTGGAATAGGCCAGCACCTTCTTGATATCGGTTTGCACCAACGCAATCGTGGCGGCGAAAAACGCGGTCGCGACACCGATCACCGCAATCACGTGCGAGGCCTCGGGGGCGTGCATATACACGCCCGACATGCGGGCCACCAGATACACACCCGCGGTAACCATGGTCGCGGCGTGAATGAGTGCTGACACGGGCGTGGGACCCGCCATGGCATCGGGTAGCCACACAAAGAGCGGGATCTGGGCCGATTTGCCGGTCGCACCGATAAACAGCAGGATCCCGACCAGACTGGCCGAGACGACGGGTACCGCGTTCCCGGTGAACGCGGCATTGATGACGTCCATGTCCAGCGTGCCCAGTGCCTGGTACAACAAAAACATCCCGAGCAAGAACCCGGCGTCACCAATGCGATTGGTGATGAATGCCTTCTTGCCCGCTCGCGCATTGGCGAGATCGTCAAACCAGAATCCAATCAGCAGGTACGAGGCCAGTCCCACGCCCTCCCATCCCACAAAGAGCACCAGCATCGACCGACCCAGCACCAGCAGCAGCATGAAAAAGAGAAAGAGATTCAGGTACGCGAAAAACCGTCCGTAGCTCTTGTCCTCCTTCATGTACCCCGTGGAGTACACGTGAATGGCCGAACCCACGCCCGTCACGATCAGCGTCATCACCGCACTGAGCCGATCGAAGTAGAACGTGATATCGAACGCCTGCCCGTCGATAAGCGCCCACCGATACACCGGTTCCACCAGCGGCGCAAAGCCCCCGGCACGCAAATCGAGAAACGCTTTGATGGTGAGCAGAAACGCGGCGATCGGCAAGCCGCACCCCACCACATTCACGAATCCCTTGCCGACGCGGTTTCCACCAAGTCGCGTGGCCAGCACGCCATTGATCAGAAAGCCGAACAGCGGGAGCAGCGCGATCAGGGTAAGCGCGTGTGAGAATATCCGTGACATGGCGCCTACCCCTTGAGATCAGTGTAGGCGTCCAGATCGAGGCTGCGCTTGCGACGTACCAGCAACAGCACGATCGGTATGGCGATCGCGATCTCTGCGGTGGCCACGACGAACGTCAGAAACACCAGCACGCCGCCCGCCGCCACCGCACTCCGATGCAGGAACGTGATGAGACTGAGATTCACGCCGTTGAGCATGAGTTCCATGCACATGAGCATGATCAGCGCATTGCGCCGTACGATCACGCCCAGCAGTCCCAGTGAAAAAAGCGCGATGGACAACCAGAGGAGGGCTTGATGCTTATCCATGCGCTCTCCGACTGACCTTGATCACGGCCAGTGCCGCCACGATCGCCGCCACCAGCAACACTGTCGTGAGTTCGAACGGCAACCAGTAGTCACGCAGGAACAGCGTCGAGAACTCCGCCATGCCAAACACCACACCGTCGGGAACTGCGGGCAACGTGGTCGGACCAAGCGACCGCCACACGCTGATCCCCAGCACGCCAAGCAGCATCGTGAACGCCAGCACGCCCGGTACAAGCAAGCGCGAGTACCGACGATTGCCCGACGCTTCGCGTACTTCCAGCAACATGATCACGTATACCATAAACACCATCACGGCGCCTACGTAAATGAGCACCTGAAAGGCGGCGATGAAGTGCACCCCCAGCAGCCCGTAGATAGCGCCGAGTGAGACCATCGTGGTGATGAGCGCCAGGGCCACGCGCATGGGTTCCCGCAGCACCAGCATCAGCATGGCGCCCAGCAGTGCAAGACCGCCGAACAGCGCGATAATCAGTGAGTCGAGGATACGTCGCCTCGCAGAATCGGCTCGCCGCCTTTGGGAGGGTAGGGCTTGGCGACGTCTTGGTGAGGGTTCCAGGTGAGCATCTCGTCCATCGTCAGCCACATATTGAATCGGTCGGTCGAGGCCAGCCCCGGGGTGTCCGGCACCATACGAATCGCGTCTTCAGGACAGGCTTCAATGCACAGTCCGCAGAACACGCAGCGCGAATAGTCGAT
>JANLVM010000064.1:0-1651 GCA_031364015.1 Gemmatimonadaceae bacterium | reverse complement strand
TCGACACCGGGTTGCAACAGCACGTCTTTGTCGCCACCGGTGATCGGTTCGAGCCGCGGGCGGTCACGCTCGGCGTGCAGTTGGCCGACCGCGTCGAGTTCCGCTCCGGTCTCGAAGCGGGCGAACAAGTCGTGGCCGCGGGCGTGTTCCTGCTGGATTCGGAAAGCCGGCTGCGCGCCACCGGTGGCGCCGGCGGACACAGCGGTCACGGCGCAGCGTCGTCCACGGCCAAAGACAAGCCACCAACACCGGTCGCCGCTCCGCACGCGGGACATAAGCAGTAGCCGCCATGGTCGAACGCATCATCGAGCTGTCGGCACGCCACCGCTGGGTGGTCTTCGGAGCGGTGCTCGTGCTCGCGCTGTGGGCAGTCGACTCGGTCCGCAAGACGCCACTCGATGCCCTGCCCGACCTCTCCGATCCGCAGGTGATCGTCTTTACCGAGTGGATGGGGCGCAGTCCCGATCTGGTCGAGGAGCAGGTCACGTATCCGCTTGTCCGTGCGCTGCAGAGTACGCCGGGGGTCGCGACGGTGCGTGGCTACTCGATGTTCGGCATGAGCTTCACTTACGTCATCTTCGGCGACGGTACCGATATTTACTGGGCGCGCACGCGCGTGCTCGAGCAGCTCGGGCGCGTGCAGCAACTGCTACCACCCGATGTCTCCCCGATCCTTGGGCCTGACGCGAGCGGCATCGGCTGGGTGTATCAGTACGTCCTGAAGGATAGTACCGGCCGGCTGGATCTCGCCGAACTGCGGGCTCTGCAGGACTTCACCGTGCGCCCCGCTCTGCAGGCGGCCGCCGGCGTGGCCGAAGTCGCGTCGCTCGGCGGCTTCGAGCGCCAGTACCAGATCGTGATCGACCCCGACCGGCTGGTGAGCTTCGGGCTGACGCTGACCGACATTACCCGCTCGGTGCGCGATGCCAACGCCGAAGTAGGTGCGCGGGTGCTCGAACTAGCCGGCCGCGAGTACGTGCTTCGTGGCCGCGGCTACGTCAAGACGCTGGCGGATCTCGAGCAGAGCGTGGTCAGCGTCGGTGCGGGCGGCACGCCCGTCCGCCTCGGCGACGTCGCGAGCGTCCGCTATGGGCCCGAGATTCGTCGCGGTGCCGCCGACTGGAACGGCACCGGCGAAGCGGTGGGCGGCATCGTCGTGATGCGGATTGGATCAAACGCGCTGCAGGTGATCCGGGCGATCGAGGCCGAAATTGCCACCTTGGGCCTCCCCGAGGGCGTCCACCTGATCCCCACCTACGACCGATCGGAGTTGATCCTCGGCTCCGTCAACACGTTGAGAAAGACCCTGATTCAGCAGGCGGTGATCGTCACGATCATCTGTCTCGTGTTCTTGTTCCATGCGCGATCGGCGCTGATCGTGATGATCGTGCTGCCCCTTTCAGTCCTGATGTCGTTCATCGCGATTCGTTACTTGGGGCTGTCGTCCAACATCATGTCGCTCGGCGGGATTGCCATCGCGATCGGCGAGCTGGCCGACGCGGTGATCGTGCTGATCGAAAACGCGCATGTGCGCCTCGCGGCGGCGCCGCCGGAGTCTGATCGCAAACGGATCATCGTCGACGCCTGCAAGGAAGTGGGCCGGCCAATCTTCTTCTCGCTGCTGCTCATCACGGTAAGCTTCCTGCCCATC
>JANLVM010000062.1:0-1842 GCA_031364015.1 Gemmatimonadaceae bacterium | reverse complement strand
TGCCTGTGCCTGGAAACCATCGCTGTCCCGGCTACATCGAATTGCCTGCTCCATGTCGGCGCCGGCCTCGTCGGCCATGCCGAGCTCTATCCTGAGGATGGCCATGCGCAGGTATGCATGGCCCAGGGACGGATCGATGGCCACCGCGCGCCGGAAACCCGCCCCGGCCTCGAAATGGTGCCCCTCCAACATGGCCACATGCGCGCGGGCATGTCGCACAAACACCGTCAACGGAATGAGAGGTGCTGCGAGTCCGAGAACCATGCGTTTGGCAACGCTGAGTTTGCGCGCGCGAATGGCACCGAACAATCGGCCCCAGTGATACCGCTCCCCGAGCAATTGTCTGAGCGGTACGGCACCGCGATGATGCTCGACCACGAGTTCGTTGGAAAGGAACAGCGTGTCGCCCTGCTGCTGCAGCGACCAATGTACGATTGGTTCTTGATAGCGTTCCTTCCAGAGCGATCGGGTCGCTTCGAGCGCACGCCGTTTGTAGACGACATTCACATCGCTCACCCAATCGCGCGCGCCACTTTCAAAGGGCGACGTGTAGCGGGTAAAGTCGCAAACGTGCACCGCCCACCCGCCGAGGGTGGTGGGCAACGGGTCGATGGCGCCACCGATCACCCCAAACTCCATTTCGCGATGCAATCTCACGGCCGTGCGCGCCCAATCGCTCCTCGGCGCGCCACGATCTTCCACGATCGCGATCAGGTCGCCTTTCGCGATTGAAAGCCCCGCAGCGCGTCGACGGTCAAAAAGTTCGTGCTCCCCGCCAGCCGACGTGATCGGTTGCTCGGTTGCCACGACACCAAGCGGCATGAAATGCGCAGTCGGAAAGTCGGCTTCGAGTGAGGCGACATGTCGACGCGCACTCTCGTCGTAGGGCACCAGAATTTCCATCGGCGGCGCATCACGCTGCGTCGTGAGCGCGGTGAGCAGTCGACGCACCGCGCCACCACCCTCGACAATCGTGACGATGACGGAGAGCAGCGGATCGGTGGTATCGGTCACGCGCTCTGCACTCATCCCCACATCGAACCAAGTGGCGCGAGATGCACGGCCTCACGCGACTCTGAACTGCGGCGTACGGCATCGGCAATCTGCAACGTGCGAAGTCCCGCGTAGCCGTCCGCCAGCGCACCACTGGGGCGTCCACCCACACGCGAAACGAAATCGGCCAGCTCACCCTCGAACGTCCTGAGCGTGGTGCTCGTCCACGATTGCAACTTTTCGCGCACCATGATGTCGATGTAACGTCGACGTTCAGTCGTGCGCGGACCACCAGGCTGCTTGTGCGTGATGACCACGTTCGACATCGGCGCGTACGAACCGCGCACCATGCCGAGTGGGCCATACACTTCGATTGCGGCCTGATAGCCTTTCCATTCGGTCCAGGTGGCGTGATACGTGGCCGAAATGCCGGCGGCGTTGCGAAAGATCGCGACAGCGTTGTCTTCGGACCCGGGCACTTTCCACACCGACTCGGACATCATTCCGTACACATCGGTAATTTCACCCATGAAGTAGCGCGCGAGATCAGTCATGTGAATGCCGACGTCCATCATTGCACCACCCCCGGAAACCGGCGCGCGATATTGCCAGTCGGCGCGAAAATTTCCGAGCCCGTCGTGTCCGCCGAAAATGCGAATATGATCGATCGGGCCAATGCGTCCCGAGTCCACCACTTCACGCACGTACTGCATGGCGGCGTAATAACGCAGGTTGAAGCCGACCGCGAGAATGAGGTTGGCCTTTTGCGCGGCCGCGATGATGCGCTCGCACGATGCGATGGTGTTGGAGAGCGGCTTCTCGCAGAGCACATGCAGACCGCTTTCAAAC
>JANLVM010000052.1:0-3761 GCA_031364015.1 Gemmatimonadaceae bacterium | reverse complement strand
AGCCCCCCCAGACCTAAGCAGCCCCGACTCGGTGTACAGCATCAGCTTCTCGCGCGTGTCCATGATGATCACGAATCCCTCGTTGGTCGACTGTGGATTGTTGATGATCGTCGGATCCGAGTGCGCGGGTGACAGACAGCCATGTTTTCAACGGCGCGGCATGATCGTGTAACCGCGCGCACGAATTCGGTGATGGACCGCAGCCCTCGCCGCATTATCCTCGGCGGATGTTCGCCCCTTGCGCTCATCCCCTCGCCGAGCTGACCATATGGCCATGCCTGCGCGTCCACCGATCCCCGAGCGGACCATCTGGACCGTTGCCGATCTCGAACGCTTGCCTTATGACGGCAACCGCTACGAGGTCCTGCACGGCGAGCTGCTCGTGACTCCCCTGCCGTCGACCGGGCATCAGGGCATCGCGGCGCGATTGCTCGCACTCTTCGCGGTATGGTGCCGCGCGAACACCGGATGGAGATATCTCGCGCCTGGCGGGGTCTATATCAGCGAAACGAGCTGGCTTGAACCTGATGTCGCGGTCTATCCGTCACCCGAATACGACGACCGACCTTGGCAAGAACTGCCCCCGCCGCTGCTGGTGGTGGAGGTTTTGAGCAAATCCACCCGCGGGCGCGATCGACACAACAAGCGACCGGCATACCTGGCGCACGGGGTCGGTGAGGTGTGGCTCGTGGATAAGCGCACGCGTTCAATCGAATGTTGGACCTCGGCGTCAGAGTTTCCCGAGATCTGCCGCGAGTCTGCCATCTGGGTGCCCGACGAGACCTTGCCGCCGCTGATTGTCACTACCGCTGAGCTGTTCGGCCCGCCGGCGCCCTGACCAATAGGTCGGCTGCTAGTTTTCGGTTATGGCCAGAGACACCATCAGGACGACCTACTCGCTCTCACCGTGCGTCGTCGATCGACTCGAACGCTTGGCTAGGACGTGGCAGGTCTCCAAGTCCGAGGCTCTGTCGCGCGCTATCGCGGCCGCCGCAGACGCCAACCCGCCAAAGGATGCCCTCGCCGAGTCACTCTCAGCGCTGCGAACCCTGCAGCAGGCGGCGCAAGTAAGCGCGCCGGTGGCTGATGCGTGGGCACGCGACACGCGCGCTGAACGACGTCGCAGTCGTGCGCGCCTTAAGGGCGTCTACATCACGGACAGGGCGCTCCGGAACGCCAAGAAGTCGGAGCGGGCATGAACGGTACCAGCGCGGCGGCATTTCAATGATCCAGTATCAGCAGCTCCTTCGCCTCGTGCTCGACGAGGGCAAGTTCAAGCCCGACCGCACCGGGACCGGCACGTATGCCGTGTTTGGCGCGCAGGCCCGCTATCCGCTGGCCGATGGATTCCCGATGGTGACGACCAAGAAACTGCACCTCAAGTCGATCATCTACGAACTGCTGTGGTTCCTGAAGGGTGAAACGAACATCAAGTACCTCACCGATCACGGGGTGAGCATCTGGAACGAGTGGGCCGACGCGGATGGAGACCTGGGGCGCGTGTATGGCGCGCAATGGGCCGACTGGCGCACCGCCGATGGTCGCTCCATCAACCAGATCGACAAGGTCATTCAGCAGATCCGCACGAACCCGGACAGTCGTCGACACATCGTGACCGCGTGGAACCCCGGCGAGGTCGACGATATGGCGTTGCCGCCATGTCATGCGATGTTTCAGTTCTTCGTGCAGGACGGCGAGTTGAGCTGCCAGTTGTATCAGCGAAGCGCCGATCTCTTTCTTGGCGTGCCGTTCAACATTGCGTCATATGCGCTGTTGACGATGATGGTCGCGCAAGTCACCGGACTCAAACCCGGCACCTTCGTGCACACGTTTGGTGATTTGCATTTGTACAGCAATCATCTCGAGCAGGCGCGGTTGCAACTCACACGCGTCCCGCGCGCGCTGCCCCGATTGGAGATCAATCCCGACGTCCGCGACATCCACGATTTCGTGTTTGAGGATTTCAAACTCGTCGGCTACGATCCGCATCCGTCGATCGCGGCGCCCATCGCGGTCTAGGCCGTCTCGTGAAAATGTTCAAGGCCATTGCCGCGATGTCGGAGAATCGCGTGATCGGCAATGGGCCGAGTATTCCATGGCATCTGCCGGAAGACTTCAAGTTTTTCAAGGCGATGACGACGGGACACGTGATCGTGATGGGTCGGAAGACGTTCGAGTCGATTGGACGACCGCTGCCGAATCGCGAGACGATCATCGTGAGTCGGAGCGGCTTCGCGCATCCGGGCGTGCGAATAGTGACGCATCTCGACGAGATCGACGTCAACGCTGATGCGCGTGATGTGTTCATTTGCGGGGGAGCGCAGATCTACGCGCTCGCACTGCCGCTCTGTTCCGACGTGTATCTCACGCACGTCAAGCGTGTCGTTAAGGGTGACGCGTTCTTCCCGCCATTCGAGGACGCATTCTCGGCTGTCGCGACATTGCGCGATGAAGCCGAGTTTCGCATCGTGCACTACCGGCGAAACACCACCGAACATCGTGAGTGACATTCTTTCAGTCGCCGGGCCTTCGCCACGACAAAGGTGTCGACCCATGCCCGCATGATCGGTGTCCAGAGCAAGTCGCCGGCCGGCCATTCGCCACTGCCCCCATGCACCAGGAAGGCCTGCCTGGGTTGCAGCTCGTCGCCCGCGAGACGAAGGCCACGTGATACGGTCACAGCGGTGCGACGGTCGGTGGTGTCCTCGAGCGTTCCAGGCAGCTCGCCCGCGACGATTGTTGCGAGCTCCACGTACGCCGCCCGACCGGCGAGTGATTCGCTCGACTGGCGCAGCAGGTCCAGCGACGCGGAGCCAAGCAACAGGAAGTGTCCAACGCGATCGCCCGCGCGTCGACGCCCATCGATCAAGCCGCGCAGAATCCGGACGGCACCACTAAGCCACCAAGAGGCTACTTCGCCGCCGCCGGGAACACCGGCAACTTGGCCACGTCGCGCTGGTCGTGCTGGATGATCACGGTCGCCTTCATGTTCTTCGCGATCTGTTTGAAGCGATCGATAGACGCGAGCGAGGCCGCGCGATCGGTGTTGAACGTCGGCACACCGTTGCTGTCGTAGTTCTCCTGGAAGTGCGAGAGGTCGCCGGTGATGATCACATTGCCCATCTCGCGCAACTTCACGAGAAGGCTCTGATGGCCCGGCGTGTGTCCCGGCATCTTGAGCACGATGACCGAACCGTCGCCAAACACGTCGCGATCGGCATTGAGCGGTTCAACCTTGCTGCCGCCACTGATCCACGGCGCGAATGGTGCCGGGTTCGCCACGGCCGCCATCCTGGAATCGTTCAGAACGTCCCAGTCACCCTTGCCGATAAGCAGCGTCGACTGCGGAAACTGTGCGGTCTGTCCGACGTGATCGCCATGATAGTGACTGATGCCGATGAACTTCACATTAGCCGGCGTGAGCTTGAGCTGCGCCAGCAGTTCGACCATGCTCTGTTTGGGTGCGGTAGCGCCCGGCCCGGTCGCGAAGCCCGCGTCCCAGATCAGGTAGTCGTCGTTGTGCCGGACGAGATAGCAACTGTAGGTGAGCTGCACCATGACGCCGCTAAACGCGTACGTGTCGGAGAAGCGGAGTCCGACGTTGGTGGGCGGTGCATTGGTGCCGCAGGAGAGGCGCGTGAGGGTGACGGTGGGCGGGGTCTGCGCCGATGCGCGCGCGGTGGTGAGCGTGCTGACGCTCGCGCCGAGTGCGAGTGCGAGTGCGAGTGCCGGAAGAACGCGGGCAACGACGGTGCGGAACA
>JANLVM010000048.1:0-9166 GCA_031364015.1 Gemmatimonadaceae bacterium | reverse complement strand
GGATGCCATCGGCACGATCACACCGACGCAAATCTCCATGACCTTTACCGTGACGTTTGTCGTGGGAGCACCGGCGGTTGGGACCATCGTGCTCAACAAACCGTAGCCGCATTGGTGGACGGAACGGTGCGGCACTATGTGTTGAGGGGCGTACAGCCCGCGAAGCGCTATCACTCTTGTCTCACGCCGGAAACCGTCGTAGCGTCTGGCATGCGCACTCTCATCGGCCTGTTCGCGTCCTCCGTTTTGCTCGTTGCACCCGTCGCTTCGCAGACGCCGCCTCGCACCGATTCGACGCGACGAGATCCAACCAACACGCTCCCCCTGGTCACGTCCCGCACGGTGCGGTTCACGACGAACCAGGGCACGTGGATGTCGGTCGACGTGTCACCCGACGGATCCACGATAGTCTTCGACCATTTGGGTGATCTGTATACTGTTCCGATTTCTGGCGGCAAGGCCGCGCGGATTGTGGGAGGCAACTCGATCGACGCGCAGCCACGTTACTCACCCGACGGCAAGTCGCTGGTGTTCACATCCGATCGCAGCGGTGTTGACGCCACATGGATTTCCGACGCCGATGGGAAACGGCTTCGGCTGCTGACGCCAGGCGGGCACTACCCGGCGTTTAGCCCCGATGGCCAGCAGGTGATCACCGGCAATCGACTGGTCGACATCCGTGGTGGCGTCGGCGTTGTGCTGCCCGGCTTTGGCAGCGCGCCAAGTTTCACCAACGATGGCCGCTACGTCTGGTTTCAAACGGGAACACAAGCCGGACGCTTCGATCGTCAGCGAGGAACCGTCTCCAATCGTACCAACCTGCCGGGCGGTGTTTTACGCCCAATGGTAAGCGGCGATGGTAAACGGTTGGCGTACTTCACGCGCTTCGAAGGACAGTCGGCGCTCGTCGTCCGCACGCTGGCTTCAGGTGCCGATGAATGGGTCTTGATGGGCACACAAACCGAAGCCGGCACGCCGCCGCCCGCACCATTCGTTCCCGGTCCACCAGGAGCGCCGCCAGGCGGTGGTCGTGGAGGCCCGCCCTCACCAACTGGTGTCGGTCCGCTCCCATCGTCGGCGTGGCTCCCCGATGGCAGCGCGGTTATTACGTCGTTCGACGGGAAGCTGTGGCGCGTTGACGTGCCCTCTGGCCGCAAGACACAGATTCCAATCTCCGTCGACGTCGAGCAGTCACTGGGCGCGTTGGTGAAAGGCACCGTCGACCTCGGCGATTCGGTTCGGGTCCGCGAGATTCGTGAACCCGCGCTCTCACCGGACGGACGACGCGTCGCATTCACAGCGCTCGGGCGAGTATGGGTCATGGACATTGCCGGAGGCGCGCCTCGACGTCTGACGACGGCCAACGCCGTTGTCGAAAGTTCGCCAACGTGGACGCTCAATTCGCAGTCGGTCGTGTACGCGACGTGGGTGGACGGCGATGGTGGTGACATTTATCAGGTCGACGCGAACGGCGGTGTGTCGCGCAACCTCACGCGCGCGCCGGCGATGTACGCTCGCATCAACTTTACGCCGGATGGCTCGCGGTTGGTGTTCGCGCGCGCGCCGCGCCGAGCACGTACGCTGGCGGTTGACGACGCTGGGGTGCAACCCCGCACTGCTGCGGGCGCGGGCACCGAGCTCCACTTCGAGCTGCGGTGGATGTCGCCTGCAGGCGGCGTGCAAACGCCGATCACGATGGTGGCCGACGTGGGACTGCTTCCAGAGGGAGGCTATCCGCATTTCACGTCGGACACCAACCGCGTGTTCTATCACGAGGCAGCTGGATTGGTCTCGGTGATGTGGGACGGCTCGGATCGCAAGGTCGTATTGGCTGCGGCGGCGCCGCACACGCGATTGGCTCCGGACGGTGTTCGCGTACTGAGCCGAGCAGGTCGACGTGGACACATCTACATGTTCGCGCTACCGCGAGTTGCCGACTCACTCACGATCGATCCATCCATCGCGGCGCCGGTGGTCCCGGTGCGTCGATTGTCGCGTGCGAGTGGTGATTTCCCACACTGGTCCCGCGACGGCAAACACGCGGTGTGGAGCAGCGGCACCACGATTTATCTGTACGACGTGGCGCAAGGCGACAAGGCGACCACCGATTCACTCTCGGCTACTGGTGGTCGGGCGTCAACTCCGCCGGTGGACACGGCGAGGCGACCGGGCGGGACTACGGATTCCACGATGCGTTGGGCGCCAGCGTTCGAAGCGACACACCATGACGTCAGGATTACCGTTGCGGTGGACAAGCCCACGGGCATCGTGGCGCTGCGCGGTGGTCGGATTATTTCAATGAAGGATCGCGAAGTCATCGAGAATGGTGACGTGGTCATTACGGGCAATCGCATTACTGCGGTCGGCGCCCGTGGTACGGTGACCATTCCCAGAGGTGCGCGCACTATTGATGTGTCTGGCAAGACGATTGTGCCTGGGTACGTGGACGTGCACGCGCAGATTGCGACGCCAGCGCAGATCCATCGCACGATCGTCCCGCAGTACCTGGCCAATCTGTCATTCGGCGTCACGACGACGAGAGATCCCGAAACGCAGTCGAACGATGTGTTCACCTATGCCGATCGCGTGGCGACCGCCGACCTGCTTGGCCCGCGGGTGTTCGCCACCGGTCCAGCGGCCGTGGATTCCTCCTTGACGGTGCGAACGTTGGCGGAGGGACGGACGTTTATGACGCCCTACGCTACCAGTTTTCGTCCGGGTACGATTCGGGGTGACCTCACTGCAACTCGCGCCGATCGACAGCGATTCCTGATGGTCAGCAAAGAGCTTGGGCTGACCGGCGTCGCGACGGGAACTCCCGATTTCAAGAAGAGTCTCAGCGCCATCGTCGATGGCTACGCCGATCACCAAGCGGCTTACGAGATCTTCCCGCTGCACGATGACGTCGCGAAGTTGATCGCGGAGTCGGGGACGACGTATACGCCGATGCTACTGGGTCGTGTGGGCAGTCGAAATGGCATCGAGCACATCTTGGCGACCGAAACGCCGCACGCCGACCCCAAGGTGCAACGCTTCTACTATCACAAGGATCTCGACCGACTGACGCGCGCTCGCGGTACCTGGAACGTGCCTGAAGAGTATCCGTTCGGAGATATTGCGAGCGGAGCCGCGCGGATTGTTGCGGCGGGTGGGAAAGTCGCATTGGGCTCGAACGGCAAGCTTCAGGGCCTCGGACTCCACTGGGAAATGTGGCTGCTCGCCAAGGGTGGCATGCCCAACCACGACATTCTGCGTGCAGCGACTGTGTTCGGCGCCGACGCGATTGGCGTCGGATCGCAACTCGGCTCCATTGAAGTGGGCAAGCTGGCCGATCTGCAGGTGCTCGACCGCAATCCGCTCACTGACATTCGCAATTCGAACTCGGTCAAGTACGTGATGAAGAACGGGCGTCTGTACGACGCCACCACGCTCGACCAGATCGCGCCCACAGCAAAAAAGATGAACACTCTCTGGTGGACGGCCCAATGAATCGCATCGTAGCATTCGCTATCGCGGGTCTCGCGCTGTGCGCGTCTACAGTTCTCGCGCAGAACGCAGCACGCGAATACACAGTTGTTGACGGCGCAGCGCCACGAGATCCCACCAACACGCTGCCGCTCAAGACTACGCGCATCGCGCGCTTCACGACCGATGACGGCAGTTGGATGTCGCTGTCGCTGTCGCCCGATGGGAAGACCATCCTGTTTGATCTGCTTGGTGACTTCTATACGATTCCTGTCGCGGGTGGCAAAGCCACGCGAATCATGGGCGGAAATCAGTTGGACGTGCAGCCCACGTATTCGCCCGACGGGCGTCGCATCGCGTTTGTCTCCGATCGTTCGGGGAGCGACCAGTTGTGGGTCGCCAATAATGACGGATCCAATCCCGTCCGCCTCTCAGCGCTTCCGGGCGGCACCATTCCGTATCCGGTGTGGACTCCTGACGGCGAGTACATCCTGGCCGGCCAGCGATTCTATCACCTCTCAGGCGGCGAGGGCGTAACGGTTCCGTTCCCCGCCGGCGTCTCCGTGTTTTCGCCCGACGGCAAGCGGGTCTACACCTCGGGTCGGACGGGCGTGATCACCGCATTCGACCGCGGCACAGGAAGAAGCCACGTGGTGGTGAGCGCGGCGGCCGGTGCGATGCAAGTCACCATCAGTCCTGACGGGAAGAAGCTCGCGTATTTCACGCGGCATGACGCGCGCACCGCGCTGCAGGTTCGTGACATCGCGAGCGGTGATGAAAGACTGTTGCGGATGGACGTGCAGCATGATGCGTCACAGCGCGGTGCCGGCTTTGGCGTGATGCCCAATCCGACCTGGCTCAACGACGGATCGGCAATTCTCACCAGCTATGGCGGGAAAATCTGGAAGATTGACGTCGCGACCGGCAACGCGACGATGATCCCGTTTAGCGCCGACGTGGAGCAGTACCTCGGCCCGCTGTCGCGATTCCACTATCCAATCACCGACACCTTTGTCGCGCGTCAGATTCGCGATGCGGTACCGTCGCCTGATGTGAAACGTTTGGCGTTTACGGCACTCGACAAGCTGTATCTCACCGATCTCGCTGGTGGCACTCCGTCACGTATCACCACGGCCAGCAATGTGGTCGAGCATTCGCCGACCTGGTCGCCCGATGGCAAGACCATTGTGTTCGCGACGTGGACCGACGAAGCGGGCGGTGACCTGTATCGCGTGAGCGCCGATGGTTCGGGCCTGCGTAAGCTGACGACTACCTCATCGTTCTTCTTCCGTCCCGTGTATTCACGGGATGGTCGTCGACTGGTGGTGGCAACGGGTCCGTGGGTGCCGCGACGCAATTTCGTCGATCGATTGAGCGGCGCGATGGACGAGGCGCCGCTGACGTTGTCGTGGATGAACGCCGAGGGTGGCGAGCTTTACGAGATCGTTGAAGTGGGCAACGTGTCATCGCTGCCTGATGGACCGCTGGCGCACTTCGGGCCGGACAGCAGCCGCATTTTGTTCACCAGCGGCGGCGGCTTGCAGTCTATTCGATGGGATGGTTCCGATCGACGGACCGAGTACAATGGCGATCCCATCATGCTCTCTCCGACGGGCACGCATGGCTTCGCCACGAACGCGGCCACGCATCGCATCTACATTTTCCCGACGCCAGCGGTTGGCGGCGCGATCACGCTCAACGCGCGAGCGGACAAACCCTCGGTGCCATCGCAAGTCGCCATCGAGGTTGGTGGCGAGTTTCCGGGATGGACTCGCGATGGCAAGCACATGTACTTCTCACTTGGTCGCTCGTTCTTTCTGTATGACATAGCCGCGGCGGCGCAGGCGCGACTGGATTCGCTGAAGGTGGCGTGGCCGCGCCGGTTGGCGGGCGACACGCTCCCCGTACCTGGCGCCGATACGCTACCGGTGCGCCCCGCGTATCAGCCGCGTCGCATCGATATCAAGGTCACGATTGCAGCCTACAAGCCCAGCGGTGTCGTGGCGCTCAAAGGCGCACGCATTATCAGCATGAAGGGCAACGAGATTATTGCCAACGGCGACATCGTGGTCACGGACAATCGTATTACTGCGGTGGGGCCGTCGGGAAGCGTGACGATCCCGGCGAACGCGACAGTGATTGACGTCGCGGGCAAGACGATCATTCCGGGATGGGTCGATGTGCACGCGCATACCTGGCCGTCGACTGACGTACACAAAACGACCGTGCCGGCGTTCCATTCGAATCTGGCGTTCGGCGTGACCACGATGCGTGACCCGCAGACCAACGCCAGCGCCGTGATTACCTATGGTGATCGGTTACGCTCGGGCGATCTGCTGGGGCCCAGACTCTTCGGAACCGGCCAGGGCATCTTCAGTGGCGAGCAAGTGCTCACGTTGCAGCGTGCGCGCGAGGTCGTGAAGCGCTACGCGGAGTTCTTTGAGACCCAAACGATCAAGCAGTATCTCGCCGGCAATCGCCGAACGCGGCAGCTCATTGTCATGGCGACGCGAGAGATGGGCATCAGCCCGACGACGGAGGGCGCGGGCGACTTCAAGATGAGTATTACGGAGATGCTCGATGGGTACGCTGGTCACGAGCATGCCTACGAGATCTTTCCGCTGCACAAGGATGTGGCGCTGCTGTCGGCGGCGAGTGAGATCACGTACACACCAACGCTGCTGGTTGCGTATGGGGGGCCGGAGAACAAGCACTTTCTGATCGCCCGCGAGAACGCGTACAATGAGACACGACTCAAGAACTTCACATTTCAGCCCGACTTGGCGCGTCGGACGCGCACGGCAGCATGGGCGCCAGAAGACGAGTTCATCTTCAAGGGGGTGTCCGAAACGGCCGCGACGATTGTCAAACACGGCGGATTGGTTGGCGTCGGGGCGCATCATGAAGTTCAAGGCATTGGTACAGCGTGGGACCTGATGTTGATGTCGGCTGGGGGCATGCCGTTGCACGATATTCTGCGCGTCGGCACGATGTTTGGTGCTATTTCGATTGGGTTGGATCGCGATCTTGGATCGGTGGAAGCGGGCAAGCTTGCCGATCTCATCGTGCTCGACGCGAATCCGCTCGAGAACGTCCGTAACATCATGCGTGTCAAGTACGTGATGCGAAACGGTCAGCTGTTTGAGTCCGAAACGTTGGATGAAGTGTGGCCGAAACCGACAAAGCTCGCGCGGCCGTGGTGGCTTGAATGGTTGCCACCAGCGGGAGCGTCACCGCCAGCGCCGCGAGGGTCGTCGCCGCCGCGCTAAATCGCGCGGTCGGCGAAGGCGCTTTCCGCACGACCAGCTTGAGCCCCGACCAGATGTCGGACACGGCGTCACGAATGCGACGGCGGTGAATCTCATTGCTGTCCCTCGTGAGACGATGACGGCATGAACCAGTGCAAGTAGCCGCACGCGCCGCAGATGAAGCACTCCGGCACCACTTCTGTCGCCGTTCCATCGACGACAACAGCAAACGCGGGGCGCAGTGACACCCGTTCATGACGAAAGATCTGCGTGCCACACACTGCGCAGTTGAGCTGCCGCTCCTCGGGACTCGCGGAAGCTTCCTCCTCGACTACCTCATCGGACGGTTCGCTGTCCAGTGCGCTCAGGAGGGCAAGCGCCGCCGGTGTCACGTCGGGCACGGGCGCATCAAGTGGAATATTCTCGCTGGCGGTTGATGCACCAAACGAGATCGGCTCGACACCACCGCGCTCGCTGCCTTCCACAATCTCGACGTCCACCTCGATGCGCTGGTTGAGCACCGTGTTCAGGTGCGCCACCAGCGCTGGCGGCGCATCGGCCACCGTCCAGCTGTCGATGGTGGGTTGATCCAGATAGAACGCCAGCATCTCGTCAACGCCACTTTCGAGTTGTTGACGCAGGAATGTCAGGTCCGAGTCACTGATCGGGCCTACAAGGTCCATCGACCCTTTCGCGCGCACGTAGTACATGGTTGAGGATGCGCTGGTTAGCTGAACTGTCGCGTCTGCGATACGGACGGCGTTTCGACACCACGGACTTCCCTGCACACGGCATCGAGTGACGCACCGGCCAACGTAAGAACATCGGCTGCGCTGCCCGCACCATCGCGGGAAGTCTTCCGGGTCATCAAACTTGCACCGCTCGTCGCCGAAGCTACCTTAGTCCACCGAGTAGATCAAACCCGCGAGTTGAGACCTCTCATGCGACCGTCTCTCCTGATCGTGCCCTTCGCCGTTCTCACGCAGGCCTGCGGACGAGGCACAACGTCCGCGCCGCCAGCGGCCAACACGCCCCAGACGCAGGCGTCCAATACACCGAACTGGGCGTATGGATTCGCCACGGCAGCAGCGGCACCGGGAACCGCAGCGCCCGCCGCGCCGGGCGCACCCGGCGGTCGCGGCGGCGCACCCGGCGGTGGACGTGGCGACGCGGCACCCGACACGGTGAAGCGAACCGTCGCTGGCAGCTCGCAGACATACACGGCCGCGCAGATTCGCGACACGTATGGCCCGGCCGACTGGTTCCCGGGCGACCATCCGCCGATGCCGCCCATTGTCGCTCGCGGACGACGCGAGTCCATGATCCTCGCCTGCAGCCTGTGTCACTACCCTAACGGCAAGGGTCGCCCGGAAAACGCCAGCGTTTCCGGTCTGCCCGTCTCGTACTTCATGCAGACGATGCGCGACTTCCGAAGCGACGCGCGGAAGAGTGCCGATGCACGCAAGGGAAACACCAACCGCATGATCGCGATCGCCAAGGCAATGACCGACGAGGAGCTGCAGGCGACCGCGGAGTACTTTGGTGCGATCAAGTGGACACCGTGGATTCGCGTCGTTGAGCGTGCGCAGGTGCCAAAGACACGCATCGCGGCCGGTCTCTTCATTCCGCTCGAAGGCGCTGACGCGGGCAACGAACCTATCGGGTCACGCATCATCGAAGTGCCCGAACACACGGAGCAAGCAGAGGTGCTGCGCAATCCCCGATCGGGATTTGTCGCGTACGTGCCTCCGGGCAGCATCTGGAAAGGCGCGGCTATTGCGACGCGCGGACAATGCACACTTTGTCACGGTGCGAAACTGGAAGGACTTGGCCCTGTCCCGGGAATCGCCGGACGATCGCCAAGCTACATGGTGCGTCAGTTGTTCGACATGCAGCGCGGAACGCGCAAGGGGGAATGGGGCGCGCTGATGCGCAACGTGGTGGCCACGATGAGTGTCGACGACCTTCTCAACGTCTCCGCCTACGTCGCCGCGCAACCTCCACAGTAATACTCGACCGCGTCCGTCCTCGCCGATCTGACAGATTCGTTTGCCGGTCGGCCTGAGACGATCGCCGACCGGCAACAACGAGGTGCATCCACTCAGCTCAGATGGCTGTCAGGTACTTCAGCGAGCAATACCCTTCCGTTCCGTTCTCCGAGCGAATGAGCGCCCATTCGCTGTTGTACTTGCTGAGGAGTGTCACCTCGGAGTGGTGCGCGGCCTTGCCGATGATAGGCTGATCGGTGCCTGGTCCTTTTCTGAGGTTGAGGTTTGAACTTTCCGTGGTGACTTTGAGGCGCGTCGACTGCTCGGGGTTCATAGTGATACTGATTGGTCCCGATGAGGCCCGGTTTGTAATCCGGCCACACTGACAGCAACGACGGTGGATATCGACCATGGGTCGTATGGTATTGCTCGATATCCGCGATCAATTTGGTGCTGTTCCGGATT
>JANLVM010000031.1:0-3955 GCA_031364015.1 Gemmatimonadaceae bacterium | reverse complement strand
GTCGACTCGGCGCTTCGCACCTACCGGTTGCCCGGACCCGTTAGCGGCGCGAGCAATCCGCTGGCCGCGCCGCAGCGCGCAACATCGCCTGCGCCGTACTACGCCTGGCGGCGCTCGGCAGACGGCGTCCGCACGATTGTCGTACCGGTCGGGGCGGCAGAAAGTCCGTCTTTCACGCTTGAGTGTCCGATGCCGGTCGCGCGCGACGATTCCCGCACGGACGCCGTGACGCCAACGCGCGCCGTCATGGACTCGATAGCCGCGAACCCGCCCGGTTCACCGGTGCCCATGCCGACGCGACGCTATCCCTGTGTGAACCGGTTGACGAAGTGATATAGACTACGGCGCGCCCCGCGCGCGAACATCGCAACGCCATCGCCTGACTACAGTTTCCTGAGTGCCGCTGCGCTCGCCGCAATCGACGCCAGCGCATCTTTGGGCGCGTCGTGCTCGATGTACCAGTGCTTCAAACCGACCTTCCGTCCCGCCGCAATAATGGTCTTGAAGTCCATCGTGCCGGCTCCGACATCCATCATCGCAAGCTCAGGCGCCGGTCCGGCGTCTTTCACATGGCAGTACGTGAATCGGTTGGGGTGTGCGACGATCATCGTGAGCGGATCGTGTCCTGCTTTCACCGCCCAGTACAAGTCGAGTTCGAAGTCCACCAGCTTGGGATCGGTGTTGGCCAGAAGGATCTCAAGTCCGTTCGGACCGCTCGCCTGAGGTGCCAACTCGACCGCGTGGTTGTGATAGCCAACGCGCAACCCGGCCTGCTTCGCCAATTCGCCACTGCTGTTGAGTCGATCGGCGAGTCGCTGGTACCCACCATCACCGCGAAATTCTGCACCGAAGGATGGTACAATCACGCACGCGTGACCCATGGCCCTGGCCATCGTAAAGTGCGGCTCCCACCCGGCGTCGGTTTTCGGAAGTCCAATGTGGGTTGACGGCGACGTCAGGCCGTGCGATTTCATCTGGTCACGCCACCACGTCGCCGGCTTATTGTAATATCCGGCGAATTCGAGTTCGGAAATTCCGGCGGCGGCAATCGCCGCCAGTGTGCCTTCGAGATCCCTGGCCATCGCACTGCGCACCGTATACAACTGCACACCAATGCGTTCGATGCGTCGCACAGGAGTATTCCCGCTATCGCGCGCAGCCGCCAGTCGAGGGAGCAATGCCCCACCGGCCACTCCGGCCGCCAGCAATTGCAAAAGCGATCGCCGCGAAAGATGCGTCGTCATGTCCATGCGTCTACTCCTCGCCAGAAGCCAATTGTGTCAGGGCGTCACCGGTCACCCGATAGACGGTCCAGTCATCCTGCGAACGCGCACCCAGCTTCCGATAGAAGCCGATGGCATCGTCGTTCCAGTCGAGTACCGACCACTCCAGCCGTCCACAGCCTCGCGCCACGGCCAACTGCGCCAGATGTCGCAACAACGCTTTGCCAATACCGTGCCCGCGCATGGCGGGACGCACAAAAAGATCTTCGAGATAGATCCCCGGTCGCGCCAGAAACGTTGAATAGTTGTGAAAGAATAAAGCGAATCCCACCGGAAGCGCGTCCCATTCGGCAATCACCACTTCCGCGAATGGTCTGGTGCCGAACAGCGTATCCCGCAGCCCGGCATCGGTGGCCACACACTCATGGCGCAGACGCTCGTACTCCGCCAACCCCTCAATCAACTCGCGAATGAGTGGGACATCATCCGGTGTCGCGGGTCGTAGCGTCGTCGTCACGCGTCGGGTTATCGGCGCCGATGCGTCCAGGATGGTCCAGCACGCGTGAGCACCGACTCGTACTGACGTGAACGCACACGGACCTCGGGCACGAGATCGAGCGCCATGCGCGCGACCAGCAGTTCACTCACGGTTGGGATGCGCTCTTCGAGACTTTCCAGTGTCCACGAGGCCGCGTTCAGCGCCACCGACATGGTGCGAATGGGTGGCGTGCTACGACTATGACCGAGTTCGCGCATCCCGTCAGACGTCATTTGAATAAGCGAGTCGCCGCCGACTACCACGCGCTTCGGATCACCAGGAACCGGCAAGAACCACACTTCCAAAAACGTGGACTGCGGTAGCGGCACCGGTGTGAACTCATGCGTCCCCGTGCCCGGCAGCGGGGCCGACAACCCGCGTAACAGCGCGCGCGCGGTGCCGTTCACTCGCGCCGTGTCGATCCGGTCCGTGGTGCGTATGCCGCGACCGTCGCGAAACGCGTACTGCAGGCGGACGTCGATGCCCACATCGGTGAGCTGTCCGAACACCCCGCGCCATTCGCGACCCTGCTCGATGCAAGTGATAGACCAGTCGCGCGGCACCGCGCCTAACGCGCCGCTGCGCAGCGCAGTCACGGTACCTTGTAGACACCGAAGGTATCCCAGCGCTCCCAACGCGCGCGCGTCTCGTTCGTCGAACAGCCCTTCGAAGGTCACCGGGACCTTCAGAGTTTTTGGCAGCTTGGAGAGATCCGGCGCACCAGGTGGCCGCTTCATCGCCGTGCCTTGCGCAGCCAACGGACCGGTGAGTGTCACCAACAACGCGCCCGCCATGGCCAACGAGAGGGTGCCCCGTCGCGCGGAGAATCGGAGTGTCATCCCGAAATGTAGCAGACGGGAACGTGCACCCACCGACACACCCGTCACAGCGAATCGCTGAGTCAATGCTGCGGCAGGCGATCGCGTGACGTCAGCGCCGCACTCGTGTCGATGACACCACCGCCACCGGGCGCGATGCGGAAGAGACCGTTCCGCTGGGCAAGGACTCCCACGGCGGCGTCGATGAGTGGATCACGATCGCGGTCGTACAGCGACGGCATCCACGCGACAGCGATATGCGGCGGAACGCCACGCCATTCTATGGGCCGACGATCGGGGCCGTATTCGAGCCATTGCGGCACCGAGTACGACCACCCATTGCCAAGCGGATAGGTGGTCGGATTACCCGAGGCGCCGCCGGTGGTATCGCCGAGCACGGTCACGTTCGGGAGTGTGCGCATGGCGGCGACAAAGCTTTCTGTCGCGCTCAGTCCCGCTCGACCCGCAATGACGACGACCGGCCGGAGATACTGCCACGGTCCGCGGGGCGAGATCATGCGCGCGGTCGGGACATCAAGATCGGCGTGCAGCGGTCCATTCCGTACGCGCACGTACGACGCCGCGAAGCTGTGCGAGCTGAAACGCGACGCGAACGCCAGCGCCGTCGCATCGCTCCCGCCGGCGTTGGTTCGCAGGTCGATGATGAGCCCTGGTGCGTCTCGTACGCGCGCCATGGTGAGATCAAGCGATGCGACATCGACCGACCCGTTCCAACTGCCAATGAACAGGTAGCCGTATCCCCCGAGGTTGGCTTCACCGATGTCGCGTCCTCGTTGCACATATCCGGCGTCGCGCAGCGACCGTCGCCAGCGAGCCGCATCGAAATTCGCCACATGCGACGGACGAAACGTCGGCACGATGTGTCCACTGGGATCGACGAACCACACGTGTAAGTCACGCAGTGGTTCGAGCATCTCGCGTGCCAGCGACACAAACTCCACTTGCGAACGCGCGCGCTGCACCCGGCCACGATAGAGCGACCGCTGCGTCGTCCAATTGACACCCTTGTAGTCGAACGACGGATACACGGCATCGAAGCGCGCCCACAGCGAATCGAACTGCGCGAGATAGTTCGCAGACGAATCTCGTCGGCCGCGCAGTTGGGTTGACGCGCCGCCGATGGCACACGACGACGTCGGACCGGCGATAAGCATCGCGGCCAGCACCATGGATCCCCCGCGTCGAGCTACGGCGTGCATCCGATAGGCACTATTGAGGAAGGTTCAGGCCGGCTACCGGCGCCGACACCCGGATCACAATAGGCAGTACACTCTTGACCCTCGAACGATCGCATATTCCGAGGCTCCTAGCCAGCGCCAGGGACGAAAAATGACCCTCGAAAGCCACTCCAGAGT
>JANLVM010000806.1:0-3496 GCA_031364015.1 Gemmatimonadaceae bacterium | reverse complement strand
CGGGTCGAACATATCCGGATTCGGTGCGAAAGATGCGCCTGCGGAGTGTTCGATACCTTGATCGACCGGCAAGATAGAGAGATAGCCCGTCCGGCTCAAGCGCCCGGAATTGAATAACGTGCTCAGGTTGCGCAGCGTCGCGGGGTGGCGGTCTGAGTCCGCGACTACCCGATCGATAAAGTCCGGACCGGGCAGATGCAAGCGGTCGCGCGCAATACCTTTGCAAGTGTAGGACAAAAGGGGGTCGGCTTCAGCGCCGAGAAGTGCGGTGATGTCGGTCATGATTACTCCTTACTTGAGTGAAAGCATTACAAACTGCGCCAGGCTAACACCTTACGGAGTAATAGATGTTGACCTCGGTCAATTTATTTGTCGAACTTTGGATTTTGTCCTACATACCGTGTTCGACTGCTATCGGGAAACTCAGATGTTTCAAACCGACCCACAGCCGCCAGAGCGTTGTGCAGCGCAATGGTCGGCTCCACCTCAAGACCGTGAACTGCCTATTGCAGAATGCCGCGTTTGCGGGCGCTCGATCCGGCGGCATGATTTGGCACGCGACCATAGTCGTCGACATTCATTTCGGCCTCGAGAACTGGCCGAAAGCCGCCTTTGGAGTCCAAGAAGCTGGAATTTTGCCGACGTTCGCGGGTGGTCACTTCACTCTGAGTGAGCACCACTTCCCAAACGCTTATTCGAGAATCGGGGCATAATATTCTTCGTCAAACGCAAAGAAGTCACAGTAAAAGAAGTTATTTGCACACTAAGCGCGAGTTCATGAACCATCGGAACTCTCAACTGCTCAGGCCATACTTCTGGGCTCCGTTCGTGATATGTGGCGCTTGAACACCCGCCGAGTCATACTCTACGGAAAGAATGCGCTGTAGGGGTAAAGGCACCGGGCTGAGTTGCCGGGCTGGTCGGAAGTAAATGGAGGACAGGTAAGATGGGCCTTTGGGCAAGTAGGCGGTCGAATTGGCGCTGGCTCACAGCTTGGTGGAGTGGCCTCAGTCACTTCAAGCAAAACTGCGTCATCGGTCTGGTGATTGAGTTTGCAATCATCGTGCTCGAGCTGATCGTGCACCCGGCTTCGCTGGCCTGGTTGGAAAACTACGCATTGGATTCGATGATGCGTGGCGCTGCAAGTCAGTACATGGTGGAACAGGGCGACGCAGCGAACGCACGACCCTTAGTCCTTGTCGACATTGACGAGCGGACCTGGCGCAGTGAACGGTGGGGCGGAGGCGAGCCCGTACAGTCGCCGCGCCCCGAACTAATTCAGCTCGTGACATTCGCGGCTCAGGCAGGAGCTGAGCATGTGGTGCTCGACGTGCTGGTGGAAGGTAAGCGAAATGACGCCCAGGATCGCGCATTTGCGCGGTCGTTCGAGTCCCTCGTAGGGCAGACGCCGAGCGACACGAAGTTCGTGCTCGTTCGATCCCTGCGACTACCCCTTGATGCTGGTCAACTCGCGGCCAGCTCACGGGCGATGATTCCCGAGCAGCGCACCTCGGCGCTTGACGATGTGCTCGGGCGCGTCGCCGGCCGCGTTGCGATCGCTGCGCCCTATTTCGTCGAGTCGTCGGATGGCCGCGTACGCGACTGGGAGCTTTGGAAAGTTGTTTGCAGCGATACTGCTGGCTCTCCGAATCGGAACGTCACGGTGATGCCCTCGGTTCAGTTGCTCATCGCCGCAGCACGGCTGCGATCAGACTTGCAGGCCGCTGCCCCGTGGCTGCGCGCACCCACCGATGGATGCCCTGTCGATGAGTCGTCAAGCAGCGCGGTCGGAGACAGGCTTAACAAGCAGATGACGGATTGGCTGAACCTGGCGTTCGGGCTCTCGGTGCCGGTACACCAATTCGTCGCACGAGAATCGGGCGGACTCGCCAACCGCATCGTCTATCGAACCGCGGACGCTACCAGGCAGGGAGGAGCTCTTGGCGACAGCGCAGCACGGCGTTTGGTTCGCGTGTCTGCGCTCGACGTGCTGGAAAAGCCGGACGATACAAGGCGGCGTCTCGCCGGCTATTTGAAGGGCTCCATTGTTGTCATCGGAGTGACGCGCGCCGACTCATACGACCTCCGCCGAACTCCGATCGGCGAGATGCCAGGCTCTTTGGTCGTGCTTAACAGCATTGACTCGATGCTCAGGTTTGGCCTGTTACAGCCCCCGTCAGCACTGGTCATGATTCCGCTCGTCGCCATGCTTATCGTCGCTGTTGCGTTCGTGTACGCCCGATGGGACTCGGTTCGCGGCACATTGATCGCGACGTTCGGTGTACTGTTCGTCCTGTGGGCCGCGAGTTACTGGTTCTTCAAGTACGGGATCTGGTTGAATTTCGCTCTTCCGCTCATCGGAATTCAGATTCATCGGATAGTGAAGAGCATCGAAGAGCGGTCGGAACTTCGGCGCGCGGTGCGGCGAGACGACCAACACGAATAGAGATGGCAGCGCAACAGTTTTGGGCGATAGGGCAGACGCCGCCCAAGCTGTGCGAACTGTCGAAGCTTTAATGGAGTTAGACTATGATTGCTACCTCTTGGGGGGGCTTAGTCAGGTGCTCGGTTGCGGGGCTGGCGTTTGCGCTGGCAATGGACTGTCCACGCGCCGAGGAGCGGTATCTCGCCTGGTTGGACGACGGTAACCAGGCATCTCGGATAACAGTCACCCGTGACGGCAAGGTGGTCCCCTACGCCACGGGCCTGCGCGCATGCGATGAGGTCAGGCGCGCTGACGCGAATTCGCAAGATCGAGATCGCGTCGAGGTCGTGATCGTGACCTTGGGTGGGCATCGAGTTCGCCTGACGAGGACTCCGCCCTATAAGGTGTCCTGCAAAGGCGCTGGGGCTGACAGCAGTCTGGTCGCTTTCCTGAAGGGCGTGATGCAGGGGGCCGACGGTCGTCGTCAGCACATTCTCGCCGCGGGGCGCGGGAAGTGCGATGCGGCGAGCAGTGGTCTGGACATGCCGATCATCTCCAAGTCGAAGTTGCCGACCATGATCACGTCCAGCGGTCACCCCCTGGAGTTGCGGTGGTTTGGGCGGTTCCCGCCTTTCAAGATAGAGGTGCGTCGCGTAAGAGATGGCAAGGAAGGCGATCGTGTGCTCGAAGTTGCGGGTCTATCAGGGCCATCATTGAGTGCAGTCGTGCCGAACTTCGCGCCCGGCTCTTACACGATCACGCTGACGGATGCCTGTAGTGCCGTCGTCAAGGAACACGACCTGCGAGTCGTCCGCGTTGATCAGCGTCCTCCGATGCCGACGCCGTTGCGTAGCCCGGCGCTCACGGAGACCGAGCGTGCGATCTGGTACGCGAACTTCCTGGTGGCACAGCGTGACGAGCAATGGCAACTCGAAGCGATGCAACTCGTCGCCACGCTGCCTGAGCAGGACGATCCGAGGGTGCGGGATTGGCTGGGAGCCTGGGGTGATCGCTAAACGGGAACTGTCTACACGGACGCAGAAGGACCAATCGTTGCGCGTCGTGAGTGGA
>JANLVM010000958.1:0-6071 GCA_031364015.1 Gemmatimonadaceae bacterium | reverse complement strand
CCGCAACGTCCGCTGCAGTCCGGCGGCCTGCAGGGCCCGCACTTCCTCGTCGAGCACGTCGCCCATCGCGCCCATCGGCACGTTCACGGTCGGAGAGATCGCAGTCATTGCATCACGATGCACCGTGCGGGCGCGGTCACGGCGCTCGCACGACCGCAGCCACCGGTACCGAGCGTCCGTCGGTCAGTGCGAGGGTGAGACGCACGGTGTCACCCGCGCGTAGCGCTCGGGTGAGGTCCATCAGCATGACATGCAGTCCACCGGGCGCCAGGGTGAGCGTGCTGTCGCGGCGAAGCAGTGTCGCGGGCTGCGCCCGCATGTGCGACATGCCATCACGCAGCGTGGTCTCATGCAATTGTGCCAACAACGCCACCGGCGTGGAGAATGAGGCGATCGACACATCGGCCGTGTCGGTGTTCACCATGGTGAGATACGCGCCACTGGTCGAACCCGAGTCTGCTGAACGGGCCCAGGCGTCGGTAACACGCAGCGGACCGGCGGGTTCGGGAGGGCGGGCGTCCTGGGCACACGCCACCAACGTCGCCATCATCATCACCGCAGCAACACACGCCAGCGCTGTATGCGAAATGTTCAGCGTCACCATCAGAGCACGGTCTGGAGATCGGCAGCGAGCGCCTCCCAGCCAATACCAAACGGGTACATCGCGACCAACCTTCCCTTGGCGTCTACCAGAAATGCCGCAGAGGAATGTCCGACGAAATAGTGCTTCGCGTCGGTGAACGATTCGCGGGTCGCCGCCACGCCGAAGTCTTTCATGATGCGAGCGGTCGTCGCCGAATCACCGGACACGCCAACAAACGTGGAGTCGAACTGCCTGGCATATCGCTCCGCGACGGCCGGTGTGTCACGCTCCGGATCGACCGTCACGAACACAAAACGCACACGCGCCGCCGCTGTTCCCAATTTCTGCCTGGTGCGCTTCCAGTCGGCGAGCGTTGTTGGACAGACATCGGGGCAATGGGTATAGCCAAAAAAAAGCACCATCGGACGTTTCGACTCGGGTGCCGTTGAAAACGCAGCTCCCGACGGCAGGGTGAAGGTGAAGGACCCCACCTCACGCGGTGGCTCGATCATAACCCCGTGAAGCTGTCGATCGAGCGTGCACGACTGAACAGTCAGCAGCGCGGCGAGTAACAAGGACGTCGCACGAACGTTTCGCACACACCGCGAGTCTCCCGCGCACATCATGCGGCCTCCGCGCAAACGGCGCATCGACCGTACAGGACGATCTCATGTGCTTCCAACTGGAATCCCGGCGGCGCGAACGCCGCAAAATCACCCGGGCATCCGTCGATCTCGAATACCTGCGTGCACTCCCGGCAGCGGAAATGATGATGGTGCGCGGCGCCAGAACGCTCGTAGCGCGGTGCTTCGCCCGGCAGCTCCACCGGTACCAGCCATCCATCCTCCACCATCGCGTTGATCGTGCGATAGACGGTCGCGATGCCTAACCCGCGCACTTGCGTGCGCCCGGCCTCGAGCACGTCAATCGGCCCTAGCGGGCGAGCGGTCGTTTCAAACACCAAACGGATAGCGTCGCGTTGACGCGTTTTGCGTTCCATGTATCAAATATGACCGGATCAACAGTGGCGTGCAGGCCTTCTCGGCGGTTTGATTTCGCGTCCATGGATCTGGCGATGACCTCCGCACGCGGCGCCCTGCGCACGCGCCGACAGTGGCTCGTATTCGCGTGCATTGCCGTCGTCGCAATTGTCATCGCGCATCTGCTTGACGTGTACGCGTGGCAGCAGTTGCGCGACCCGCGTATTCTGGAGAAAGAGCTCGGTCGTCTCCTGCGCATGATCGGGTATGTACCGACGTGGCTCATTGTGGCGATCGCCCTATGGGCACACGATCGGGGAGATGCCGATCAGCGTTCGTCCGGATGGGGATGGCGCGGCGGACTGGTGCTGTTGGCACCACTACTCGGCGGCGCGCTGGCTGAAGTGCTCAAGATGTTATTGCGTCGGCTGCGTCCCTCCGCCGACGTATTTGCCTATGCGTGGCGACCGTTCAGCGAAGACCCGTTTTCGACGCGCGGGCTGGGTATGCCCAGTAGTCACACCATGGTCGCGTTTGCCGGTGCCGCCGCGCTGTCGCGGGTGTTCCCGCAGTCCTGGGGACTCTGGTACCTGTTGGCGGCGGGTTGCGCGGCGACCCGGGTACTGGCGGTAGGACACTTCTTGAGCGACACCGTGGTCGCGGCGCTACTCGGATACGTGGTCGGGGTACTACTGGCGCGGACCGGTGGCTTTGAACGGTCGCTTGATAGGCAACGAAACACTGACCTGATAGTGTCGTAATAGTGCCCTCATGATGGAAGCAAAGGATATTTCTCAGTCTGGCCGGCCGGCAAGCCCAGCGACAGCCGAGTCGCCGTGTATCAAGGTCTGTGTGCTTGACCTCGACAATCGGTGTCGCGGCTGCGGTCGAACACTCGATGAGATTGCGCGTTGGAGCTCGATGACCGTGGCTGAACGCATCGCGGTCAACCAGCGGGTGGGTTTTGTGTCACCCTGAGCCTCCGGGCGACCAGCCAGCTGCGCCGTGGTCCAACGAAAATCCCGCACGCCGATGTGGTCGGCGTGCGGGATTTCGAACGGTACCAACGGTTCAGCGGTTGTAGCGCTTCTTGAACTTGTCGACGCGACCCTGCGTATCGATGAGGCGCTGCGTGCCCGTGTAAAACGGGTGTGAATCGCTGGTGATTTCCAGGAGGATGAGCGGGTAGGTATTCCCGTCGTCCATCTTGATTTTCTGCTCGCTCGTCATGGTCGAACGCGTAATGACCGTCGAGCCTGTAGACGAGTCTTTGAATACCACCGGATGATACGGCGGGTGAATGCCATCTTTAGCCATCTGCGACTCCTGCATGCGGTCCCATTGCCGACGGGAACGCGTCCATGGGGGAGCTCCACCGGAGTGGAGCCCTCGGTCGGTATCGTAAACGATGTCTGGCCGAGGATTTAGAGCCTTAATAAATGTCCCGACTGCGCCGTCTGGTCAAGGTCAGTCACGTTTTAGCCACCAATCGCCAGGGCCAAAACAAGCCCCGTACCTGCGGCACTCCATGCCAAACGCTCCCAATGGGTCGCCCCGCGGTGTCGGTCGGACAGAGCCGATCGGCCTACTGCGAGCGCGATGTACAAGTATGTTCCGGCGGCGAACGGCAAAAGGACCAACGTCTTGTCCGCCATCGCGTGTCCTATCAGCAGGGTCAGCGCCGCCCCGCTCATGGCGATCACCGCCGTGACCATGTTGAAGACGACGGCGCGCATGGGTGCGACGCCCCCGTGGACGAACAAGGCAAAGGTACCGACTTCACGGGGTAACTCGTGTAGTCCCACGGCGATCAGCGTTAGCATGCCGACCGACGGCGCCGCCAGAAAACCGGCCGCGATCAGGGCGCCGTCGACGAAGTTGTGGATCGCGTCGCCAAAGAACGCCATAGGGGCCAGGGCGCGCGAGGCACGCGCGGACGGTTGTGACGGTGGCGTGGGGTGCAGGTGCACGCACTCCGCTTCGCTGAGCTCGCTATGGTGGGCCGAAGGGGCGCCCATCGGGACGCCGTGGGCATGGGCATGATCGTGACCGGCCAACGCCCGTTCGATCAGGGCGAATGCGGCAAATCCAGCGGCAACCCCAATAGCCACGATTAGCCACGACTGACCCAGGCGCAGCGATTCCGGGATCAGGTGACCCACCGCCGCGGCGAACACGGTGCCGGAGCCAAAGGCGGTCAACTGCGGCAGCCATCGGCGAAGACGAGCTTCTTGGCGCGCCATCGCGACGGTCACGAGGAGCGGAAGCCCGGATACGAAGGCAACGGACAGGAGGGTGTTCGTCCATATCCCGAGCGAAGGGCCGAGCGGTGCGAGCATTATTGAAAATTAACTCGCAATAGCGTTGGGACTAGGGAGCCAGCCCCATCACGGTCGCGACAGCGACAGCACGTCGTAGTACCCCTGCACGGTACCCGCCTGCGCGCCGCGCACCACATCGAAAATGGACGACGTGAGCTGCGTCATGAGAAAGCCCGATCCGCCGCCGTACATTCGACTCGTGGCCGACCGAATGAAGCGGCTGGTGCTGTCCATCGGCATGGTGCCGACGTTCTCATAAAATCGCGACGACGAACCGTACTGAAACAGATACTGCTCGACGTTGCTGGTATAAAACACATTCACCCGCGCGCCGCGATCGCGCAGCCAAGTTCCAACGGCGCGCAAGGCTTTGGGTCCGCCGAAGTCGCCCACCACCGGCACCACGAGATTGCGTCGTTGCATATCGCGCACGGCGCCATACGTCGCCTCGCTGCTCAGAAAACCACGATTGGTGCCACGCGCATCGGTCGCACTGGCCACCTGCGCGAAGGTTGGCATGCTGTTGAATCCGCCACGAGATCGTCCGCTGCTCCCCGAGGAGTAGTTGAGTGTCGGTCCGGAGGTGACGAAGATGCTATCGACATAGCGTAGCGTGGCCAGATCACTGGAGTCCAGCGCAAAGCCGTGACGCACCACGAGCTGCTGGCGTGCCTCGTCGAACGTTCGGCGAAACATCGCTGTGTCGGCCGGCGACTGGTCGAGTAGCGTGATCAGTGAGTCGGCGCTGAGCGTGCGAGAGACAGTGGCCACGTTCGGACGCGAAAACAGTCGCGCCAGAAATTCAGCGCGCGTGGGGGACAATTCAAAAATCGCTTTGTACCACAGGTGCTGCAGGAGATTCTGTCGACGAATATCCACGATGAATGCGATACGCGGACGCAGTGCGCCGAGGTACGTGAAGTTCTGTTCGGGGCCCACACCCACGTACACGCCTCCGGGCGGCGCGAACGTTTCGAGATGCGCGATAACATGCTGTAGCCCCATCTCATTGGAGACGAAATTCTCCGACTGGAAGTAGCCACCGGGTTCGGAGAGACCCAGCACCATGTTCCAAAACGTGCTGTCACTCAAACGGTCGGGGAGCTGCGCGCCGTACAGCGCGGCAGGCAATGGTCCGAGTGGGTCGCGGTCAATCGCGACACTCGCCGACGCCGTCCGCGGTGCGGAGGAAGACACCGCCGGTGGCGCGCGATGGCAGGCGAGGAACAGCGCGCCGACGACGGTCACGAAGGCCGCGCCGCGAACGCGCATATGGGTGGGGCGGGCTGATCTCAGGCGCATGCTGAAAGACCTTACGCGCGGGGCGCGCGACGGCAAGGTTGTAGGAGTCGCGAAATGCGTGTGAAACCCTGAGGCATGCCGGGCGTACGCTTCGCTACCACGCGGGAAGCCGCGTGTCTTTTCGTTACCCTGATCGATCTCGACATGTTGCCTCCTCTCCAGCCCGCCGCGCCCGCCGCGCCACGCGTAGACGTAGCCGCGTCTGCGCGCAGTGGCGCGGGGCCCGCCGACATGCTTCAAGCTGTGCGGGCGCAGCGGTCTGAACTGAGAAATCAGGTGGATCGGCTGGAGGACAAACGGAACGAGTTGTCGGGGGAGCTGATGAACGACCAGACGCCGGTCAGTTCCAGGCCTGGCATTGAGGCTCGAATCAAGGAAATCGACGCGCGCATTTCCGCGACCGAGCAACAGGTCGCCTCCGCCGACCTGGCGGTTGCCCAGGCCGCCGCTGTTCCCGGGGCCACGGTTGAGCCACCGCGCCCGATTCGCACCGGCCCGCCCGACGAGATTGTCGCGATTCCGATCGTCTTCACGATTTTCGTACTCTGCCCAATCGCCATCGCCTACGCGCGTCGGATCTGGCGAAGGGGCTCGACCATCATCGCCCCGGTGCCGCAGGAAGTGCGTGACCGGCTCGATCGGATGAGTGAGGCGGTCGAGTCCATTGCGCTCGAGGTCGAGCGTATCGGCGAGGGGCAGCGATTTATGACCAAGGTCATGTCGGAGAGTGGTCGAGCGCTTGGCGCGGGAGCGGCGCAGCCGATCCAGGTTGCGCACGCCGAGCGGGTTGGGGTGCGTCGCGAGGAGTGAACGACATGTCGGGGCGGTTTGGCGCCTCAGGCGTCGGCAGCGGTTGCCGACGTCGCGTATAGGACTGTTTAGGAC
>JANLVM010000927.1:0-6658 GCA_031364015.1 Gemmatimonadaceae bacterium | reverse complement strand
GGCGATGCGGCCGACGTGTACGTGGTGAATGGCGCGCGCGACTGGATGAGCGATCTCGATCGCAATGGCCGCGTCGATATCCGCGACGCGCGGTTGCTGGCGCTGGCCGCCGACCGCGTCGAGAGTGCGCACCCCGAGCTCATCGGTGGCATTGGAGTGTATCCGGCCACAGCGGCACATGGACCATTCGTGCACATTGACGTGCGCGGCGCGAAAGCCCGCTGGGGCGCGTTGTGATCCGCAGGACCGCCATCATCATCAGCGGCGCCACGGCCATCGTCGCGGCAATTCTTTATCAGCCGCCCGAAAACCTCATGGCCGGCTCGTCCGCTGAAAGTGCTGGTGTCAGCGTCCCGGTTGTGGAGGCGAGCGTCGGCGCTCGTGGCATTAGCGGCGAAGTGCGCATGCGATTCGTACGCGCGGGCGAGCGTTTGGCCTTTCCGCTCATGGTTCGGGGTTCGTCATTGGGATTTACCTACCAGTGGGTCAAGGTGGGGAGCAAGGAATCCGGCGATGTGGCACGTCCGCTCGATGGCGATACCCTGTTGGCACCGCTGGAAACGGGGTTCTACGAGCTGGTGGTCACGCGTTCGGGAATCCCGCAGCGCATTGCAGAACCTCGACTCGCCGTCCTGGTGCCGTTCGAACTCAAGTTGGGCAGCTCGTTGAACGGCTATCAGATTGGTCGCTATCCGGCTGAATGGGCGCGCAACGAGCAGGCCGAGCGGCCGGCTGGATTCGCCGAAGTGCACGCCGATGAAATGGACCTTCCGCTCACGCGGCATCTGACCATGCGCGATTTCATCACGCACGATTCGCAGACCATCTGGCCGCGGTATGTGGCCATCGATCCGCGCGTGCTGGACAAGATCGAGCTGGTACTCAGCGAGCTGGCACGTCGGCGCGGCGAAGAACGCATGAACTTCAAGGTCGAAGTGCACAGTGGCTTTCGCACCCCGCTGCACAATGCCGGTGTGGAAGGTTCGGCGCGTGATTCACGGCATCTGTACGGTGACGCGGCCGATGTGGCGATCGATGCCGATGGTGACGGTCGCCTGACAATTTTCGACGCGTATCGCGTCGAATCGGCGGTCGACTGGATTGAGCGTACGCACCCGCAACTGGCCGGTGGCTTGGGCGTGTACAGCAGCCGACGCTTTGCGTCGCCATATTGTCATATCGACGCGCGCGGCGAGCGGAAGCGCTGGCGGGGTTGAATCAGTAGTCGTGCGTGCGTCGTACGGGGAGCGAACGCATTCGTTCGCTGTGCGGCCGACCTCAGGAGGAAGTGTGAATCCATATGTCCGTGATCGCATTCATCGCAAGCTCGAAACGTTGAGCGATGAGCGAATGTACCAGGTGCTCGACTACGTCGAGTTCCTCGAGACCCGCTACGCCGAGAAACCGGCGGCGACGGTCAACGTGCTTCAGCGCTTTGCCGAAGGCGTTGAGGATAAGTTGCGCGCTGGCGGGGTCGCCGTCACGACCATCAGTGAGACCATGGGTTTGCTCAACCGCGCGGTCGGCGTGCTGAACGGCGTCGCGCAAACCACCATGTCCATGGCGGGCGACGTCGTGACAGTCGCGCGGTCGGCCGTCGACCACGTGACTGCGCCACCGCCACCGCCACCGCCACTGCCACCGCCAACTACGTCAGTGAACCCCAGCCAATTGCCCAATGGAAACCAGCCGCCTCGCTCAGATGGCGCGTGATCGGATAGAGGACCGCGAGTCCGGTCGACCGGAACGCGGATTGTTCACCGGACGTGGTCAGTCGCGTCGGCGTCAGGAGCGCCGACCCGATCGACATCACCACGACGACGAGATGGCCGCCACGGACGGTCGAGATGTTGACGAGCGCGATGAGCAGCCGCGCGCCAGCCCACGGGTGGGCGCCAAACGCTCGCTCGTGCGGGTTGTCCGGCAGATTCCGGCCTACATTCGCCTGCTGCTGGGGCTGATGAGCGATGCACGGGTGTCGCGGATCGATCGCTTCATGGTCCTGGCGGCCGCGGCGTACATCATCTCACCGCTCGATTTCATCCCCGACTTCGTGCCGTTTCTCGGTGAGGTCGACGACATCTTTCTGCTCATGCTGGCATTGCAGCGACTGGTGGAGAACACGGGTCGACGCGTGATCATGGACTACTGGCGTGGCGACCCGAATGACCTTTCCGACATGAATCTGGCCGGTATGGTCAGCGCCGCAGGGTTCTTCCTGCCAACGGGTATTCGGCGTCGACTGATGAAGATGGTGAGGGGGAGCCGGAAGTAGGACTTCCTACTTTCGCCGATTCGGTCTATCGTTCAAGATGTCACCCTCGACGACCGAATCCTCCAAGCCCGCCCCGGGATCCTCCTCCGGTAGCGGGCTTTCGCGTAATGGCACCGATGCGTCACGTCGTGCGCGCCTCCGCGACGATCTTGCGCTCACCTTCGATGACGTGCTGCTCGTGCCTCGGCATTCGCTCACGCATCCGCGCGAAGTCAGCATCCGCTCGAACTTCACACGCGGGATCGCGCTCAATGTGCCGCTCGTGTCGGCGGCCATGGACACGGTCACCGAAAGCGAGATGGCCATCATGATGGCGCGGTCCGGTGCCATTGGCGTGCTGCACAAAAACATGTCGATCGATCGACAGGCGGCCGAAGTCGACCGGGTCAAGCGTTCCGAAAGCGGCATGATTCTCAATCCCATCACGCTCTCCCCCACGGCGTCACTGCGTGAAGCGGTGGCCTTGATGATGCGTTTCAAGATTTCCGGGGTGCCCATCGTCGATAGCCACGGCATGCTGGTGGGTATTCTCACCAATCGTGATCTGCAGTTCGAGCGAGACCTCGACCGGCCGCTGCAGGAAGTGATGACGACCGACAATCTCATCACGGCGCCTATCGGCACGACACTCGAGGACGCCGAGCGTATCCTGGGCAAGCACCGCATCGAAAAACTGCCAGTGGTTGATGAACAGCGCGTGCTCAAGGGACTCATTACCGTCAAGGATATTCACAAACGACGGCAGTTCCCCGATGCCAACAAGGACAAGCACGGACGGCTGCGCGTGGCCGCGGCGATTGGCGCCGGCGGGGACTATCTCGATCGCGCGACGGCGCTGATTCAGGCGGGTGTCGATGTCATCGTGATTGACACAGCACATGGCCACAGTGATGGTGTGCTGCAGGCGACCGCGCGCGTGCGCGAGAGTTTCCCAGACGTGCAACTGGTCGCCGGCAACGTGGCCACACGGGCCGGTGCGGCGGCGCTCGTGGAGCGTGGTGTTGACGCGGTGAAGGTGGGCGTGGGCCCCGGTTCCATTTGTACCACCCGCGTGGTCACCGGTGTTGGCGTGCCGCAGCTCACCGCCGTGATGGATGCCGTTGAGGGCGCGGGGGACGTTCCGGTCATCGCCGATGGCGGTGTCAAGTATTCGGGCGATATCGTCAAGGCGCTGGCGGCGGGTGCGTCGAGCGTGATGATGGGCTCCATGCTCGCCGGTACGGAGGAAAGCCCAGGTGAGTCGTTCTTGTTGGAGGGACGCCGCTTCAAAATGATCCGAGGGATGGGCTCGCTTTCGGCCATGCAGGACGGCAGTGCGGACCGCTACTTTCAGGACGGTGAGATGTCCTCCAAGAAACTGGTTCCCGAGGGCATTGAGGGGCGCGTACCCTACAAGGGACCCGTCGGCGACGTGCTCTTCCAGATGATTGGTGGACTTCGCAGTGGCATGGGGTATGTTGGCTGCGGCACCATCGACGAGCTGCGCACGGAAGCGGAGTTCGTACGTATTACTACAGCAGGGCTTCGTGAGTCGCACCCCCACGACGTGACCATCACGCGCGAAGCCCCCAACTACTCGCTCTAAGCGCTGGCACGCGCCGCTGACCTACCCATGACCACGCTAAGCGCACACGACGTACTGACCGTCACCGACGAACGGGCGACCGCCATACACGCGCTCGCCGCCATGCTGCAGCCTGGCATGACGGTCGCCCTATCGACACACATCAATGCGGATGGCGATGGCTGCGGATCGGAGGCGGCGTTTGCGCACCTGCTGACGCAGCGCGGTGTGAAGGTGCGCATTGTCAACCCCACGCCATGGCCGGCGATGTTCGCGTTTCTGCTGGAAGGCGGCATCGAAGAAGTCAGCGCGCGCGGTGCAGCGGCGCTGGATGATATCGATGCGCTGATCGTGCTGGACATCAACGATGTCCGTCGCGTGGGTGTGCTGGCGGATAAAGTCCGTTCGCTGAAAGTTCCCGTGGGGGTGATTGATCACCATGTCGCTGGCGACATTCCCATTGGCGATATCGTGGTCGCCGACACCACCGCCTGCGCCACCGGTGAGCTGGTCTTTGACGTCGCGACCACGCTGGGACTTGAGATCACGCCGCTGGTGGCGCGGGCCCTGTATTGCGCCATACTCACCGATACGGGCAGCTTTCGTTTCAGCAACACGTCACCACGGGCGCACGCGATTGCTGCGGCGCTGTTGGCGGCGGGCGTCGATCCTGAAGAGATGTACCGCCGTATCTATGCCCAGGTGAGTGTCGGTCGCATGGAACTGCTGCGAGACGCACTGGGATCGCTGGAAGTCGACGCGGAATTGGGCATGGCGTGGATATCCGTGGAAGCGGGGGTGATGGAGCGGTATGACGTGACCAGCGAGGAGCTTGATGGAATTGTTGAGCATCCGCGCAGCATCGTCGGCACCAGGTTGGCGCTGTTCTTTCGCGATCTGGGATATGGCAAGGTGAAGGTGTCGTTCCGCAGTACCGGCGTGGTGGATGTGCAGCAGCTGGCGAAACGCTACGGCGGTGGCGGACACGCGAAGGCGTCGGGCGCCATGCTGACAGGATCATTGATTGAGGTGCGTGAGCGCGCCGTGGCGGATGCGCGCGCCTACTTGCGAAGCGGGACGTTGCCGTAGGGACGACGAGGGCGGGAAGATGCCGGGGACTCGGGCCGCATGGCAATCACCGCCTGCTCGTTCGGACTAATGAGTAATCCGTAAAACGTTCCGTCGGCGCCGATGGTGAGCGCGTTGAATGTGAACGGTAAGCGTCGGCTGTAGAAATAGTCGCCGGTGCGAGCGTTGTAGTAGTCGAGCACCTTGAGCGGGAAATCTTGCGTGCGTGCCGCATAGACGATTGCCGTGTCGCCCTGAATCAGCGCGCCGCGTGACGCATGCCTGGTGTCCGATTGCTGCGACCCCTGTACCAGCATTCTGGTCCACGTTTGCTGGAGAATGCGTTCGCTGGTGACCACCACTGCGGGCACACCCGGTTCCTTGAGGCCGAACACGCGCAGCGGACCGGCGGAGGACGCGACGCCCCACTCTAACCCGAAGATCGGTGCCACGACACAGTCGCCTTGCCGCGACGCATCGCTGGTGAATGCGGAGTACGCGAACCCCGGATCACTTGGGGGAACGTGTTTCCAGGGAAACGAGCGCACGGCGGTTCGCCGACCGGTCGTGTCATACTCCACAATGGACGAGTCGCGGCGTTTAAGCCTGGCGACGACGCGTGGACCACTGCGGACGCACAGGCCGTCTATGACGAAAATGTTGTCGAGCACCACGTCCCACGCGCGCCGACCCGTTCGATCATACGCCGTTAGTCGCGCATTGGCATGATCGAGAACGACGAAGCCCTCAGGTGAGGCGGCGAGCATCGCCGGACGTTTGAATTCGCCGGGTCCTTGTCCGCGCGGCTTGAGTACGAATCGGGTGACGCCGGTGCGGGCATCGAGGCCATGGACTTCGCGGGTGCCGACATCCAACACGACCACGAGATCGCCGGTGACACTGACCTGGCGCGGTTCGACAAACGTGTCCGAGGTAGTGTCCGAACCCACAACCCACACTCGACGCCAGAGCGAATCGGGCGCGTAACGGCGCACGATCGGCGCGTTCGACGCCTTGGGCGCGCTCGACGCCTTGGGCGGGGACTGCGCCGCGAGCATCATCACGGGGATCGCACTGAGTGCAATCGCCACCGCCAACGCCCGACGCGCATTGGCCACCACAGAACAACGTGCTGAACGCTTGTCTTGCATCAGAGTTCCTCGATCCAGGTGAGTCCTTCAATGATACGACGCAGTCCGGCAAACTCCCGTGGGGAACGGGGACTTTGGGTGGTGAGACGAACACGTCCCTCCTGATCGAGAATCACCAGCATGGGAGTCGATCGGTGACCCAATTGTCGGAGTTCTATGAGTGCCGCCGCTGGTGCCTGTCGAATCGGTACGGTTCGGGTCCACGCCGGCAGCAGCGCGCGAATCGCAACGGTATCGGCTGCTGGTCCGACGTGCCATAACACGGCGAGCCGCAGGCGCTCTCGGATCGATTCGCGATTGAGCAGATCGAGCACGCGGATATTGCCGCTGCAATCGGATCGCTGCAACAGTACCGCCGCCTGGATAGGCGCTCCCGGCAAGAACGACGCGATATGAGGTGCCAGGCTGCGCCGCAGACCGTTTCGCGGTGCTGCCCGCGCGGTGTCCACCAGGACACCGGCGAGCAACAACCCGACCGCAGCAATACTCCACTGTAGCATCGCGCGCATCGGCGGCAACCCTTACGAGCAGCCCGCACCGGCTGGCATCCCAAGAAACGGGAGCAGCAGGTTGCACGAGGGGCTGAGCGTGAAGCCATCG
>JANLVM010000898.1:0-1507 GCA_031364015.1 Gemmatimonadaceae bacterium | reverse complement strand
GTGCGCATCACATTCGATCCATCGATACTCACGTTTGAGACGTTGCTGGAGGACTGGTTTTTCAAACTCCATGACCCCACGACGACGAACCGGCAAGGCAATGACACGGGCACGCAGTATCGCTCGGCGATCTTCTTTACGTCGCCCGAGCAGCGAGAGACCGCTGAGCGAGTGAAGTCCCGCGTTGAGGCCTCGGGAACGTGGTCACGACCGATTACCACCGAGGTTACCGAAGCCGCAATGTGGTATCGCGCCGAGGAATACCATCAGGACTATCTGGTGAAGAATCCCGGTGGCTACACCTGTCACTGGATGCGCGAGTAGTCGGCGACGACAGTGCGCGTCGCACCGTTCTGCAGCTGCAGTCGCTCGAACTCGGCGCGATCAAGCTTGAGATTGTCGAACTTGACCGAATTCTCGCCCACATGCGAACCGCTGGCATTCCCAGCGAACTTGATGCTGGCCCTGTGCACTGGCCGGCGTATGTTGAGAGCATGTTGCCCACTCATCTCATCCGGCTGGCTGTCGCCACCACTCTTGGAGCGGCCGCCGTGGCGGTGCCGCGAGCACTCCCCGCTCAGCAGACCCTCGACGTCCTGATCACCGGCGCCATGGTGTATGACGGCACTGGAACCGCCGGACGCATCGTCGATGTCGGCATCCGCGGCGATCGCATTGTGTTCGTTGGACGAACGCCGGCTGGCACGAGCGCCACCACGCGCATTGTTGCGAAAGGGCTCATCGTGTCACCCGGATTTATCGATCCGCACACGCACACCTACGATGGCCTGCCGCGCCTGAGTGCGGAGCGACGTCAAAATGCGTCGTCACTGATGCAGGGCATTACGACCGTGGTGTTGGGCGCTGACGGTCGTGGCCCGCTCGAGGTGGCGCGCATCCTCGATGAATCCGAACGGGCCGGCCTTGGCACCAACAGCTACGCGCTGACTGGATTCGGCACCGTGCGCGGTCGGGTCATGGGCGCGTCGTCGGCGCCAGCCAGCAAAGTGCAAGTCGATTCCATGCGCGCACTCATCGCGCAGGCTATGCGGGAGGGCGCGTACGGTGTGGGTTCAGGACTATTCTACGCGCCGCAAAGTTACGCCAGCACCGAAGAGGTGCTGGCGGTGGTGTCGGCCGCCAAGCCATTCGGCGGTGTGTACGACACGCACCAGCGTGATGAGAGTTCGTACACGATCGGATTGCTGGCGTCGGTGCGTGAGACGCTGCGCATTGGTTGTGAATCCGGCCTGACGGCGAATGTCGGCCATATCAAAGCGTTGGGCGTTGATGTATGGGGCAAGGCGGACAGCGTACTGCGCATCATGCGTGAGGCGCGTAGTCGCGGATGCAAGGTGACCGCCGATCAGTATCCGTGGACGGCGAGTGGAACCGGTTTGAGCGCTGCATTGATGCCGCGCTGGGTACAGGCCGGCGGTCGCGACTCGATGACGGCGCGCATGGCCGATGTCACGCAGCGTGAAACGATGCTGGTGGAGATGCGGGA
>JANLVM010000808.1:0-2217 GCA_031364015.1 Gemmatimonadaceae bacterium | reverse complement strand
CAGCATCGCTATCGCCGGCGATTTCAATCCGGATTCCGCCAAAGTGTGGGTGCGCAAGTATTTCGGCAGCATCCCGCGCAACACCGATGCGCCCGTGCGACCAACGGTACCGCCGGCGAGGCTCGTCACGGATACCGTTCTGGTGATGGAAGATCGCGTGCAGTTGCCACGCCTGTACTACGCGTGGCACGGGCCCAGGGCGCTGAGCGCCGACGAACCGGCTATCGATGCGCTCTCACAAATTCTCGCGGGGGGCAAGAGTTCCCGACTCTATCGTACGCTCGTGTACGACAAGCAGATCGCGCAAGACGTCAGCATGGGGACCGACGCCAACAAACTCGACGGCATGATCCTGCTGTCGAGTACGGCCAAGCCGGGCGTACATCCTCGACAGATCGTCGCCGAAATCGACGCGGCGATTCGCGACGTCGCGGAGAAAGGTGTTACCGATCGCGAGCTCACCCGCGTGAAGAACGGCGTCAGGGCCTCGTTGCTCGATGACCTCTCGTCGGTGCAAGGCAAGGCCGATCGCCTCAACTTCTACAATTATTTTGCTGGCACGCCGGATTTCATTGAAGAGGATTTGGCGCGCTACGAACGACTCACGACAGCAGATTTACAACGCGCCGCGCGTCTGTACATCGCGGGTCGACCCCGCATCGTCCTCACCGTTGTTCCAGAAGGCAAGAGAGATCTCGCGTTTACCGCCGGTGGAGCCAACTGATGCGCCGACTTTCGATCACCGCCGCGGCGCTGTTGTTCGCCGCCGCACCGCTAACGCTTTCGGCGCAGGCGAAGCCCGCGTCCACCACGCCTCCACAACTCAAGGCACCGAAGCCGCTCACGCTCCCGGCAATTACCGAACGCACATTGCCCAACGGGTTGCGGTTGGTCATTGTCGAGCAGCACGAACTGCCTGTCGTCGACGTGGCATTGGTGGTCCGCACCGGATCGGAGGCCGATCCAATCGGCAAGGCCGGTCTTGCCACACTCACCGCGAATCTGCTTGACGAGGGCGCCGGCGCGCGAGACGCCCTCAGCATCGCCGAACAGGTTGGCTTTCTGGCGGTCCGACTGGGGACCGGTGCCGCGTTCGAGCAGAGCACCGTCAGTCTCCACACAACGCGCGCGACACTCGACAGCGCGCTCGCCCTCATGGCCGACGTCGTCTTACGCCCGACGTTTGCAGAAAAGGAGTTCAATCGACTCAAGAATGATCGACTCACGTCGCTGTTACAGGAGGTCGACCGCGCGCCCGCCATTGCCGACCGTGCGTTCGCGGCCATTGTCTTCGGAGAGGCGCACCCGTTTGGCCGATCCACCAGCGGCACGAGTGAAGAAGCCGGAACACTCACGCGCGATGACGCCATGCGCTTCTGGCAGACGTGGTATCGGCCGAACAATGCGACGCTGGTGATTGTCGGAGATCTCTCGACCAGTGAGGCCGTGTCGCTGTCCACGGCCGCGTTTGGGAGTTGGCTGCGGGGCAACCTCCCCGCGCTGGCGAAGGTCACGCCTCTTCCGGCCAGGCCCACCACCGTGTACATCGTGGACCAACCCAAGGCGCCGCAGTCGTCGTTTCGGATTGGCGGTATTGGCGTGGCACGCAGCACCCCGGACTACTATCCGCTGTTGGTCATGAACACCGCGTTGGGCGCATCATTCACCAGTCGGCTCAATCAGAATTTACGCGAAACGAAGGGGTATACCTACGGTGCAAGTTCGGGCTTTTCCATGCGTCGCGAACCCGGTGCGTTTACCGCGCGCGCCGAGATCGTCGCTGAAAAAACTGACTCGGCGTTGGTCGAGTTCATGAAAGAGCTCAAGGGTATTCGCCAGCCAATGCCTGCGGCGGAACTCGCCAAAGCCAAACGCTATCTCCAGCTCGGATACGCCGAGCGCTTCGAATCCACCGGCGATATTGCGGGTCAGATCGCGGCGCTCGTTCCTGCGGGCGTCGCACTCGCGACGCTCGGCACGTTCAATGCGGGTGTCGGGATGGTAACAGGCGCTGACGTGCAGCGCGTCGCCACCCGGTACATCGATCCGTCAAAGGTCGCGATTGTGGTAACTGGCGATCGGGCCAGTATCGAGCCGACCCTGAAAGCACTCAAGATTGCGCCCGTGGAGATCCGGGATGCCAAGGGACGCCGAGGAATCACACCATGAACCGCCTTCGTTCTCCTGCACATTGGGTGTTGGCCGGCATCGCCCTGG
>JANLVM010000803.1:0-1520 GCA_031364015.1 Gemmatimonadaceae bacterium | reverse complement strand
CTTCACGGAGCCGATGCGGTCGACGAGGCGGTTGTTAAAGTCGGTCAGGATGCGGAGCCGCTGGCGCCGTTGCCACGCGGTCACGGCCGTCCAGACCACGAACGCCACCATGAGAAAGAACGCGGGCAGGATGATGATTTCAGGATGCACGTCAGGACCTTCCTTTCATGCATCTATAACGTGCGGTACCGGCGATTGGTAAACAAGACCGCGAAGAGGGGCACACGCCCAGCATTTTCCATACTCAACCTGAGCGGCAACTCAAGGATCGAGCGACGCCTTGGCCTTCGCTCAGCGGTCGCTTGGCTCAGCCTCGGCTCGGAGGGCGTCGAGGGTCGAGAGGGTGCCATGCACGCTGACCCAGCGATGGAGCCAGTCCCAATCGAGAGGGGCTGGCGCTACGAATCTGAGAATGTCGCGGACATCGTCCAGATCCTTCCGACGCGCCCAACGAAGCTTGGTGATGATGACGTCCTCTGGCGTTGGAATCCACGTGGGTTCCCCATCGAAGCTCGTGGCACGACGCCGATTGAATCGTTCTTGATCGTGGGCGTCCTGGCTCAAGTGGAAGAGCTCGACGCTGAACTGTGCATCCGTGTGGACGAGCGTGTCGCGGAGTGTTCCTGTAGTGGTCTCGAAACCCGCCTGGCTTTCCAAGGTGAAATCGCTACCAAGAAAGTCCGCCACGGATCGCAAAGAGCCGCCAGCGAGGGCGACGACAATGTCGGCATCGTACGTCGAACGAGGCGGAGCGTACGCGTTGCGCGAAAATGCCCCCACCAGCATGTGAGGAATGCCGGCCTGATTGAGGGCCTCGATCACCCGCCTGGTGATGACGGTGGCGCTGGTCACGGACCGACGGCCCGTTGCCCGCGCGCACGGATCAATCTCTGTGCGAGGTGGTCTTGCAGTTCGGCGTCAGTGGCGGCTGGGAACTGGGCGCGCAATCCTGCCAACGAGGCCTCGCACGCGTAATCGAACAACACGGCACCCTGCAGGAGCCGCTGCTCGACGGTCATGCCATGGGCTCGCCGAGCTCGGTCTCGCTCGATGGCGTCGGCCATGGCCTGAAACTCATGATTCACAGGCTGTATCGTAACGTGTTCCTGAGTGGTTGAGAGAGGCTCATGATCCATGCGCTCCCGACCAGCAGTGCCGTCCGGTATGATCGGGCAAGACATGCGTCCCACCATCGCCTGGCACGACTGCCTCGAGAACCTTCGTGCGTGAACCATGCTCGTCCTAGGCATCGAAACCTCGTGCGACGAGACGGCGGCAGCCCTCGTCGAGGCCACCGGCAAGACCGGGCCGCTTGCCCTGAGCCTGTCGAATGGGTGGACCATGCGTTCCAACGTCGTCGCCTCGCAGGTGGAGATCCATCGCGAGTGGGGTGGCGTCGTGCCGGAACTGGCGTCACGCCAGCATGTCCGCGACATCTGCGGCGTGGTTGAGCGGGCGCTGTCGGATGGCGGCGCCAGCTGGCAGGACGTCGACGCGCTGGCGGTGACGCAGGGGCCGGG
>JANLVM010000771.1:0-2156 GCA_031364015.1 Gemmatimonadaceae bacterium | reverse complement strand
CCTGACCGTGGAACTGCAGGGAGGTCAGTTGCGACTCCAGCTTCCGGGCCAGCCGGCGCTCCCGCTGCGGCCAACCTCCATGACCGCCTTCGAAGTGGTCGGCGCGCCGGCCCAGATGAACTTCAACACGGTCGCGAACGGAGCAGTGGAGGGGATCACCTTCCAGCAGGACGGCACCCAGCACCCCGGAAAACGCGTCGTAGAAAAAGCGGCGGTGGTGGACCTCACCAGCTTCGCGGGTCGCTATTTCAGCGAGGAGCTGGAGACATTCTATGACCTGAGTGTCGAGGGCGGGCAACTCGTTATCCGGCACCGTCGTTTCGGACCGGTCGCGCTGACGCACACGAATGGGGACTCCTTCTCCGCGACATTGCCTGTGAGCCAGGTCGTCTTCCAGCGCGATGCGCAAGGCAATCTCACTGGGTTCGAAGCCGGCAACGGGCGGGCACGCGGTATCATATTCAGGAAAGTCAACCGCTAGCGATCGTGAACCGCGCTGGCGCTCTCTCGTTCACGGCTTCCTATTTGAACCTCTGCAGCTGAACGCGAGCGCGAGACCGCAGACCGGAGTGTCGACCGTGCGAACGATGGCGAAGCTTGGATTGTGTCTCGTGCTCACTGAACTCGGGGCATGCGCGTCATCGGTGGTGCGTGGCTCGTCCGTTCCTGCGACACGCGAAACCCCGGTGCCCGCGGCAATACCGATACCTGTCGGCGCCCGCGGTCTGGTTCTCCCGCCCGGCGGTGGTGAACGCTTCACATACTGTGCTCGGCCACTCACACTCTGGATCAAGCTTGACTCTCTGACCTCGCCCACGACACAACTCGTGGCGGGCACCGGGGAAATACGAGGTGATGAAGGCGTTGCCCGTCACCGGGGCAGACACGAGGTCGTCTACATCCGGAACGGATGGGGATACGCCGTCTTCGGTTCCGACACCACGCGCGTCGGCCCAGGTTCGGTGATCTACGTACCGCCCGGGACCGCCCATCGCTTCGCAAGTAGCGGCCCGGAGCCGCTGGACTACTTCTGGGTGATTGGCCCGCTCTCCTCTGCGGCGGGATTTCGCACTGCCGCCGCAATTGGATGCGCGGGTGCGGCTGCAGAGCCGACTCCGACTCCGATTCCGACTCCAACTCTGACAGTGACCGACTCGACGCGCACCGCGGTTGTCATCCCGCCAACCGCAGGTGAGCGAATCACATACTGTGACATGCCGCTCGTCATTACGGCGAAGGTCGACTCGGAGAACGTGTCTGGCACCTGGTTGCGGGCCGCGACCGGCTCTCTTCGTCGAGGCTCCGAGGCGGGAGTGCATCGCGTTGATGAGGTGGTCTTGATCACACACGGACGGGGTAAGGCATTCGTAGGCAACGACACCGTTGCGGTCGAACCAGGCTCATTGACTCACGCGCCCCGCGGTATGCTTCATGGATTCATCAACGAGAGCAACGAGACGCTGGAGTACTTCATCGTCTACGCCGAATCCTGGTCGCGCGAATCTTTCCGTCGCCGTGCTGCTCGTCCCGGCCAATACTGTCCGGACGTTTCGCCCTGAGGCGGCGAGCAATGCCGCAATCGATCATGCGCTTGATCCGACCATCAACAGCGATTCTCGGCACACTTGCCGGTCTCGCGCTCCTCACAGCGACCGGGTGTGGTGTTATCGGGCCCGGCGACTCATGTACACTGATCGGGTGCAACAGCGGGTTGACCGTGCATCTGAGCGCGAAGCCGACGGGCGCGTACAAGGTGGAAGTCTTCGCCGTCTCGCCCAACCAGCAGCCCGCGTATGTCTATGAGTGCAGCACTGCCTCGAATTGTCAGCAAGACATCTTCTTCGCCGGCCTGATCGTCAGTCATCCATTCGTCCGCATCACGACGAGCACCGGCACGAAGACCGTGGAGATCGCCACGATGAACTACGTGACGTCGCGACCGAACGGTCCCGGCTGTGACCCCGAATGTCGGCAAGCGACGGTTAACGTCGACATCCCGTAACCAGGCGCCAGCGCTCGGGCGTTCGCGTCACGCGGGTTTCGACGAGCGAGCGGAGGTCCATACGGTACACGTCGCTGCGCGCGGACGATCCGGTGTCTCGCGTTGCCGTGTAGAGAACCGCCCGTCCATCCGGCGTGAACGCCGGCTGCGAGGG
>JANLVM010000760.1:0-2234 GCA_031364015.1 Gemmatimonadaceae bacterium | reverse complement strand
GTCGAGACCCCAAACGTTGGACCTGCGTTCGCCGCGGAAGGCCTCAAACCGCCGCCACCGCTTGGAACACAGGAGACGCGCATTGATCTCGAGTCACCTTCCTCGGAAACGCCTTTTCCTCCTGAAGCGGACTTCGCTGGCGGACCCAGCGCTGAATCTGCTCTTGAAAACCAACCATTCTCCGCTCGAGTGTTCGGTCGGTACTTCGCGAACACGCAAGGCACCAACGGTTGGATTGCCTTTGTTTCGGGGGGATGTGTGATTGCGAGCCCGAACGCCAAACTCCAGTACAACGAGAAGTCCGGCAGGACGAGCGGCCATGGCACCTTGACGGCCTGCAATGGCGTGGTGTTGGACTTGTCGAAGATCGAAATCACCAGCGGCGGTTTCGGCGGGTGTGTGTTTGATTTCGGCTTCTATACATGCAGGTCCTTCAATTTCAGTTACGACGGAATACCCGGTGGAACAGTGGAAGTAGGCGGCGGCTTCTCGTAAGAATAGTACGCCCGTCGCAGGATACGGAACGAAGTCGCGTTCGCGCGAGTCGGGTGTGGCCTCTGGTCACACCCGACTTTTCTCCGCTCAAGCGTTTGCATCGGAGGAGAATACGGCGTCGACTGCCCTGCGAAAGGACGCGGGATGGATGGCGGGAAAGCGATAGAGCTCGGGTTCCATTTGCGCGAACTGCGCGCGAACTGCGCGCGAACCGCCGCGGACGAGCATTCCCAATAGCCTCGAATACTCATCGCCGGTACTTTTCCTGGCATGGCCACTATCATGCAAGCCGACTTCATCCAGTCGATCGCCGACGCGCTCCAGCACATTTCGTACTACCACCCTGCGGACTACATCACAGCGCTGGCCGCAGCGTATGAGCGCGAACAGAGCCCGGCCGCCAAGGACGCCATCGCGCAGATTCTCACCAATTCGCGCATGTGCGCTGAAGGACACCGACCGATTTGTCAGGATACCGGCATTGTGGTCGTATTCCTCAAGATCGGCATGCACGTGCGGTGGGACGCGACGATGTCCGTGCAGCAGATGGTAGACGAAGGGGTGCGACAGGCGTACCTGCTGCCGGAGAACGTGCTGCGTGCGTCGATTGTCTCGGACCCGGCGTTCTCACGCAAGAACACGCGCGACAACACACCGGCGGTGGTGCATTGCGAGATGGTGCATGGCGACACCGTCGACGTGAAGGTGGCGGCCAAAGGTGGTGGATCGGAGAACAAGTCCAAGTTCGCGATGCTGAATCCCAGCGACTCCATCGTCGACTGGGTGCTCAAGACGGTTCCCCTCATGGGGGCCGGGTGGTGTCCCCCGGGAATGCTCGGCATCGGCATTGGCGGAACTGCGGAGAAGGCGATGCTGATGGCCATGGAGTCACTCATGGAGCACATCGACATGACACAGCTCAAGGCTCGCGGCCCGCGCAACGAGATCGAGGAACTGCGCATCGAATTATTCGACAAGGTCAACGCCTTGGGCATCGGTGCACAGGGACTGGGCGGACTGTCCACCGTGCTCGATGTGAAGATCTACGACTACCCAACGCACGCGGCGTCCAAACCCATCGCCATGATCCCGAATTGCGCGGCGACGCGACACGCGCACTTCACGCTCGACGGATCGGGAGTCGCCGAGTTGCCGAGACCTCGACTGTCCGATTGGCCGGATGTGACGTGGACGCCCGACGTGAACGCCATTCAGGTCGACCTCAACACACTGACGCCGGAAATCGTCGCGACATGGAAGGCGGGCGATCGACTGTTGCTCACCGGCAAGCTACTCACCGGTCGCGACGCGGCGCATAAGCGCATCGCTGACCTGTTTGCGTCGGGCGCAGGGCTCCCCGAGGGGGTGGATTTCACCAACCGCATGATCTACTACGTGGGTCCGGTCGATCCGGTGCGCGAAGAGGCGGTCGGCCCAGCCGGACCGACGACGGCCACGCGCATGGACAAGTTCACCGAGATGATGTTGGCGAAGACCGGGCTTCTCGCGATGATTGGGAAGGCCGAGCGCGGTCCGGTGGGACTCGAAGCCATTCGCAAGCACAAGGCCGCGTATTTGATGGCGGTTGGCGGTGCGGCGTATCTCGTATCGAAAGCCATTCGCGCATCACGGGTCGTGGCGTTCCCCGAGCTTGGTATGGAAGCGATCTACGAGTTCGAGGTGCAGGACATGCCGGTGACGGTGGCGGTGGACGCCGCGGGAAGTAACGTGCACGAGAC
>JANLVM010000750.1:0-1773 GCA_031364015.1 Gemmatimonadaceae bacterium | reverse complement strand
GTGAAGTCGTTGGCGATCGCGGTCAGCCCGCTCGCCCCCGCCGCCTCCACCGTGCGCCACAGATCCTGGGTGGTCGCGTTGCCGTAGGCACGGTCCTTCATGTAGGCGCGCAGGCCCTCGCGCCAGGTATCCGCCCCGGCATAGGCCTCGAGCATCGAGATCACCGCTTCGCCCTTGGAATAGGTGATCGAATCGAACGCCTGGTTGGTTTCCTCGACGGTGCGGATGCGCTGGACGATGGGGTGGGTGGTGACGAACGCATCCTGGCCCATCGCGGCCTCGCGCCCGCCGACCCGGCCGAGCAGCGCCGACCACGACGGGTTGAAGTGATCCGTGGTCTTGGTTTCCATCCAGCTGGCGAAACCCTCGTTGAGCCACAGGTCGTCCCACCATTCCATCGTCACGAGATTGCCGAACCACTGGTGCGCGGTTTCGTGCGCAACGGTGGCGTAGATGCCCTTGCGCCCCCCCGCGCTGGTCAGCGCCGGATCGACCAGCAGCACCCGCTCGAAAGTGAAGATCGCGCCCCAGTTCTCCATCGCCCCGAAGAACTGCGACTGCCCCGGCCCGGCGATCTCGTCGAGCTTGGGCAGCGGGTAGGGCTGGGCGAAATAGTCGGCAAAATAGGGGGTGAGCTTGGCCAGCGCGTCCAATGCCAGCTCGCCCTGCGCCGCCTTGCCGCGCGGCAGGACCACGCCGACTTCGGTTCCGTCGCTGGCCTTTTTCGCGATCCGCTCGAAGTCGCCGAGGCCGAAGAACAGCAGGTACGACGACATTTTCGGACTCGTCGCGAAGGTCACCCGCTTGCGCCCGTCGCCCAGCGCCTCCTCGCGCGCAACGGGCATGTTGCTCACCGCCATCTGCGGCGCAGGGACGACCGCCGAAAGGTCGAAGGTCGCCTTGTAGCTCGGTTCGTCGAACATGGGCGCGAAGCGGCGCGCATCGGGTGCCTCGAACTGGGTGAACAGTCCGCGCCGTGGCTCGCCGGTGGCCGCGTCGTTATAGTCGAGCGCGAACAGCCCGTTTGCCTGGGTGTTGATCTTGCCCGAATACGTGGTGCTCAGCGTGTAACGCCCCGCCGCGATCGGCCCGACGGCGGTGAAACGGGCGAGTTGCTTGTCGGGATCCAGCGCGACCTTGAGCGGGATCGCCGGCCCCCCGCCTGCGGGCGTGAGGCTGGCTTGCGAAATGACCAGTTCATTGGCGTGGAGGACGAGCTCGGGCGTCGCCGCGAATACTTCGATTTCGGCGGTGCTTTGGCCGGTGAAGGTCAGTTTGGCGGCATCGGGCTCGATCGCGATGGTGTAGTGCAGCGGGCGGGCGGTGCGCGGGAGGTCGCTGGGCACGGTTTCGGCTAGTGGCGCGAGCGGCGGCGCGATCTGGGCCATGGTGGCTGGGGCAAGCGCGGCGGTTCCTGCGAGCAGCAGGGCGGTGGCCAGGGCCACCCGTGTCTTCAACATGAAGTTGCGTTCCCGTGACGTTTTTGTTCGGGTCGTGCCCATAGCCAATAGAGGGGCGGTTGCTAACCGCATTCGACGAACGTCCGGCGGGGGAGGTCAAACCAACGGCAACGAAACGCTTGCGATGAGACCCCCACCGGCGCGGTTGGCAAGGCGCAGTGCGCCGCCGTGCTGTTCGGCGACAGCGCGCGCAAGTGTCAGCCCCAGCCCGGCGCCCCCCGTCACCGAATTGCGGCTCGCCTCCAGCCGGGTGAACGGCTCGAGCATCCGCGCAATCTCGGCCTCGGGGATCCCCGGGCCGTCATCCTCGATC
>JANLVM010000720.1:0-5167 GCA_031364015.1 Gemmatimonadaceae bacterium | reverse complement strand
CATCGAGCTCCTTGGCCATCGCGGCGTCGTGCTCCATCGCCAACAACTCGTCGAGCTCGCGCGCCGATGCGGATCGCGCCATCAGGCTATCGAACGGCTCGATCCACCCCTTGAGCGACTTGACCTGCTGTACAATATCCCGCGCGTGCTCCTGATCGTTCCAGAAGGCCGCCTCGGACATCTCGTTCTCGAACGAACTCAGGGTGGCGCGCTTGGATTCGATGTCAAAGATACCTCCGCATGTCCGCAAGCCGTTCGTCGGCTGCGGTCAGCACTTTCAGTCGTTCGCCGTCCTGCATGGTCTTACCTCCACTAATGACGCGAGCCGTCCTCCCCGTTGGAAGACGGCCCGAGAAATACCTCTCGATTGATCAGGGTTGAAGCTATCGCACGGACCCACTCGCTTCCAGCGGGTCCCGTGCGCGAACACGCTCAGAACAGTTTGCGACCCGAGCCCAGGATCTCGTTGAGCGCTTCCTGAAAGTGCGGCGAGTTCTCGGCGACGTCCCGACCGACTTGATCGACGTACTCCTCGTAGCTCTTCTTGATGTCCTCACGAAAGAGCTGTCGCAACGTTCCGTCGCGCAGGCCTTCGTCTCGCTTTTGCGGATGGTACGCCACCAGATCGGAGACTAGTGCGCGTGCCAGCCTCCGAGCGCGCTGCCCCGGGTCGGCATTGAGAAACGGATTAATTGAACGACGCGGCGTGGGAGTTCCCGTCGTCGGCGCCACCAGCGGTACGGGCGGTGTCGTGGTCGCGACCGACAACGGCGTCACCGACGCGGCTGAGGCAAACGCCGGGGTCGCTGACGGCAACCGGGTGGGCGCGGGAGGCGTCATGATTGATGGCGTCATCACGGGGACCGCAGCCGCTACCGGCAGGAACGGTCGCTGGGGCGTGTGCTGCAGCGAGCGCGCCATCGGTGCACTGGTAGACGACACCGCGCCGAGCGAGGACGGCGTGACGGAGACCGGCAACGTTCCGCCGGCGATGGCAATTACGCCACCGCACACAGAGCAGCGCGCGCGTACGCCGGTCGCTGGAACCTTTGCCGGGTCGACGCGAAAGACCGACCGGCAATCCGGACAGGAAACGGTCATGGCCCATGCCCTCCCGAACGCAGGCCGTTCCGGTCGCGCAACACTTCGGCTCCCGGAACACTCGATACCGGCGTCGCCGCGTCATCGCGTCGGCGATCCACCGCCCAGACTGAACCGGGCAACGTTTTTGCGTAACTCTTCATTTCCGTGGCCAACTCGCTGACCTCAACCGCTCGCGTAAAGCGACGGCGCTGATTAGTGACGACACCGACTGAAAGGGTCATCAGCGGCACCCGATGCAACTGTCCTCGGCGATCCTTGCCAAAGAAATATCCCACCCGTCGGTCCTGCTCGGAATACTGTAGTGAAATCAATTCGTCGAACACCCGGATGACTTCGTCACAAACACGGTTCATCGCCGCAATCGGCACCGCGTACAGGAAATCATCCCCGCCAATGTGGCCAACGAACCCACTCTCGCCGCAGAGGCCTTTCACGACGTCGTGAAGGATTCGGGCCAGCAGTCGAATCACCTGATCGCCGTTGTGATACCCGTATCGATCATTGAACTCTTTGAAGAAGTCCAGGTCGGCGTAACAGGCGGCGAACCGCTCCCCAGACTCGACACGGCGAGCCAACTCCGCCTCGATTTCCCGAGTACCGGGCAGCCTCGTGGACGGGTGGACATCGGTATCCCGATCGCTCCGTCGAAGATACGACGCCAACCGCGCCAGCGCCTCGAGTTCGTCGACATCGGCACGCAGCACTTCGTCAGCGCCCGCATCGAATGCGTCGCCGAATCGCTCTCGAGGGACCAGCACGACCACCGGCACGATGGCGGTATACGAATCGCGCTTGAGACCTCGGCACGTCGCGAGCACGGCGTCCTGCCACGTGTCCGGACCTCGCGCATCAAGAACGATCGTGCGGGGGCGGGTCCGCAGCGCCAAGGCGAGTAACGCACCGGGATCGCCGACCTCCTGCACGCGCAAACTCGCCAGATCCCACCACGCCGTGAGCCACGCGGGTGCCTGCTGACCCGTGGTCAGCAACACCGCCGTCTGCTCGATTCTCGCCTGGTCAGTCATGTGTTCGATGCAGGTGCGGCGTCGCAGACGCGCGATCGCGACCCACCGGTCGCTCGCGAAAGTCCTTCTGTGTCAGACGATCAAACGACGGGAGACGCCACGATATGACGGCGAAACTCACGCGGCGTACCCCACGTCAGTGGGGCGCTGGTACCAAACGCAACACACTCAGAATCTGGTGCCGCCCGTCGGACGGATCGCCAACCGTCTGGACCGAGGTTCGGAGTGCATCCAACTGGAGGCTTCCGACGCGCACGCCGCCAAAGCGGCGGACGCGAACCGTGACGTAGGCATCGATCGCGCTCGCCAAATGATTGGCTCCAACGAGTCCAACCATCGTCACCGCCCGCTGGTAGCTTCGATTGGCGCTCTTGATGGTCTGCTGGTAGACATCTTTCTGCAACTGGGCATCACGCCAGCTCCACCGGAACTCGTCGGAAACGGCCTGCTGGGTGTAGAATGCCAGCGCGCGCTGATACTCGGGGCTCGCCGTTGGCGGCGCGATGTTGGGATTGAGCCAGTACGTCTGACGCGCGACTCTCCACCGCTCGCCATTGAACGTGTTCGGGTCGGTCTCGGGATCGACCACGCCACCCGGCAGACGATCGAACACGCCGCTTTCGACAAACCTCCCACCCATCGACTCGTAATACTCCCACGCGCCAATTGGTCGCTCGGCGCTGAACTGGCGTCGCGCAACGTCCGCCGCCAAACTCCGATACTCGGTCCGATCCCGGTTCCCGTCGCGTTGCGCGGAAACGGCCTGAAGGACCAGATACCCTTCGGCAACGAGATAGGCCACGCTGCGCTGTTGTCCCATCGCAAACTGACCCGCGCCGGGCACCAGCGCTGAGGCGATTGGCCCCCACCATGGCGCCGCAGTCGCTCGCAACGTTCGATCGGACCAACGCCCGGCATTCGAGTGGGCGGGCGCGTCGGCACGGTTTGGCGGGCGCGACTGCAGTGCGGCGGGCGACGTCGTTGGCTGAGCCCAAGCGATCGCGCTTGCTCCGAGCAGAGCCATGAGGGCGAATGCCGATCCGGAGACAATGCGCATCAGAAGCGCGCTCGGAGTGTGATGTACGTAGGGGTCTCCCCCAATTGGGCCGACAACGCGTCGAAGCGGCGTGAAAGATCAATCCCTAAAGCGCCACGTTGTAGTCCGATCCCAAGCGAGGGACCGCTTCCCTCGCCTTGTTGCTTCTTGTAGCCCGCCCGGAGGAAGTAAATATCCTGGAAGCCAAGCGAGGCGCCGAGTCCAATGTTGGTGCCACCCAATGCGTCGCTCACCAGGACATCAGCGCTCAGGTCTAACGTCGCGCCCGCAGCAGCGAGCGACGCGATCGGGACTCTACTGCTGACGCCACCCTGGACGACCAGCGGCAGCGGATCGGCCTGCGGCTTGTCTTTGACCTGGAGCTTCGGTCCCACATTGCGCACCGACGCGCCAATCGTAAGCGGGAACGACGTGGCGAGCACGTACTGCGCTCCCACATCGACGGCACTGGACTGACCCGAAATAGTCGCGACTCTCCCGCAGGTGCCGCTGCAGGCAAACCGGAGCATGAGGAACTTGTATGACACGCCGATGCTCAGACGCTTGCCGACCGGTGTGGCGTATGACAGCGCCAACAGGTAATTGCGATTGGTGATGACGCCGATCGGCTGTCCCGTGAACTCATCGGTCGCTTGCTGATCGCCGTAGTCGACGATGTAGGCTCCCGCAGCGAGCGTCCCAAATACACGCGACGGCACGGCGACCGTGATCATGTCACTCGTGGCGATGATCGTCTGCGAATGATGAATGGCGACTTCTTTGGCAGGCAGGCGCGCCAGCGACGCGGCGTTCCACCAGATCCCTTCGGATCCCAAGGTGGTGTCGGCACTGATCGCCTCGCCCAGTCCAACAGCGCGCGCGCCGAACGGGACCAGCAGGAACAGCGCGCCGGACTGCGCATGGATCGCCGCCGCGCTACCCACCATCAGGCAAAAGAGGCCGAGCAGCGAGCGAGCCTTCACGCGCGACCAGTCGGGTCGCCGTATCCCAATCGCCGCACAGCTCCGGGATTCTTACGCCAGTTGGCGAGCACTTTGACCCAGAGATCGAGGTAGACCGGTTGTCCAACCAGGTGCTCGATTTTCTCGCGTGCGGCCTTGCCGAGCTTTTTGATCTGCTGTCCGTTGGCGCCGATCACGATGCGCTTTTGACTGTCGCGTTCCACATGCAAAACCGCGCGGATGTACAGTGGCGATGAGTTTTCGCGGTACTCTTCAATCTCACAGGCCAGTGCATGCGGGAGTTCATCTCCAAGCTGTTCCAAGGCAGTCTCGCGTACCAATTCCGCACAAAAAAACCGGACCGGTTGCGTCGAGAGTTCGTCCTCTGGATAGAGATAGGGACTTTCGGGTAAGCGACTGGTGATACGCGTCACCAAGGCATCAACCCCTTCTCCGCTGGTGGCGGAGATCAACACGGCGTTTGGGTGCCAGGACAGGAGTCGCTCGCGGGTCTCCGCGTCGAGCAGGTCTGCTTTGTTGAGCGCCAATACGATTGGCGCGCGTGGGGCTTTCTCCAACGCGGCGGCGACCTGAAACGAGTGCGGAATGGTCGCCGTCGCGTCGACGACGTGGACCAACACATCGGCGTCACGCACCGCGCCGAGTGCGGCGACGCGCATGGCGGTATGCAAGGTGTCGCGCGGCTCGAGCAGGCCCGGCGTATCAAGAAGGACCATCTGGACGTTGTCGGCGGTCCGAATGCCGACCACGCGGTGTCTGGTGGATTGGGCCTTCGGCGAGATGATGGCGAGTTTCTGGCCAACGAGTCGATTGAGGAGCGTGGATTTGCCGGCATTGGGGAATCCGGCGACGGTGACGATACCCGCCTTGGACATAGAGGTGCACACCTGAAACGGCGGTTGGGGGACTACAACGGCAGTTGACCGTGAAGGTAACGGGAACGACGAAGCCCCCGCCACTGGGTGACGGGGGCTTCGCAAAGGTGCCGGCAACGGCCTACTCTCCCGCGGTCTCTCGAC
>JANLVM010000712.1:0-6915 GCA_031364015.1 Gemmatimonadaceae bacterium | reverse complement strand
TACCGCGCCCGTGCCAGCGATCTGGTTTGAAGACAGTCCCGCGTTCGATATTTCCGACGCGTCGCGTGCTACCGCCGTGGCGCGGTATCCGTCGGCCGGAGATCCGTTGCTTTCGGGGTGGCTGCTGGGTGGGGCGCGTCTCAACGGCAAGGCGGCGCTGGTGGATGTAGCGGTGGGGCAGGGGCATGTCGTGCTGTACGGATTTCGACCGCAATATCGGGCGCAGACGAACGCGACGTGGCCGTTGATGTGGAGTGCGCTCCTTCGGTGAACTACTCCACCATGGCTTCGAACACCCCGAGCTCGCGGTTCTTCCGCACATTGTCCCACGCAAAGCAGCGACCGTTCATCGCCACATACACACCGGGAGCCAGCACCTGCACGAAGGACAATGCGCTTCCGAGATTGAACAATCCGTCGGAGCTTCCGAACGCGTAAGGAATCATGGCGCCGGTCAGTACGATGGTTTTGCCCCGAAAGTTCGCCGCCAGGGCGCGCGCCGTCTCCACCATGGTGTCGGTGCCATGCGTAATCACGATCGCGGACTCGGCGCATTCCTGGCACGCGCGACTGATGGTGGCGCGGTGCGTCGACGTCATGTCGAGGCTATCGAGCATCATGATTTCCTCGATCTTGACCTCGAGATGGCATCGACCGCGCTGCAGCATTTCCTGCACATGGGAATGCTGAAAGGAGAGCGTGCCACGCAGCTCATCGTACTCTTTGTCGAAGGTGCCGCCAGTGACGAAAATGCGAACGGTCATGTCAGCACCCGCTCCTTCGCCTGCACCTTTGTCTGAGCCCACCTCATGGTCCCGCGACACCCCACAGGTCCTGACCGGCGCCGGCCGCACGCCCCAGTCGGTCGCGCACCGCCTCCCATTCAGCGGTGTCGGGCGGGAGTTCGGCCAGAATCCAGCGACAGCCCCACGTATCGATTTCGCGCAGCCGTGCATATAGCACGTGCCCGTACTCGCTGGGATCGGCGGGCATCATCAACCAGCGGCAGTTGTCCGCGCTGGTCGCCGGTGGGTGCGCCGACAGGACCACGACCGATTGCTCCAAGGCCAGGAACGACCGGACTGCCGGCTCGATCGCCGCTGTTTCCACCAGTCGCAGTGGGGTGTCCGGGGCGTAATGGGATGGCAAGCAACCCGGAGCCCGCGGGGCGCCGGTTGCCCTCATGGCGAGCGGCTCGCCGAGCGTATCAGCGAGCGCGCTCGGCGTCACGGCGCCCGGGCGCAATACCTGCGGCCGCTTTCCGCTGAGGTCGAGGATGGTGGACTCCAGACCCACCGCGCACGCGCCACCGTCAATGATACAGTCGACGGCATTCCCGAACTCGGCGACCACATGGGCGGCCGATGTGGGACTCACGCGTCCGAAACGGTTGGCCGAAGGCGCGGCGATGCCGCCGTTGAAGGCCTTGAGTAGCGCCAGCGCCACGGGGTGACCAGGCACCCGCAGCCCCACGGTATCCTGGCCGCCGGTCACTGCGTCCGACACGCCCGGCGCGCGCTTCAGAATCAGCGTGAGTGGGCCGGGCCAGAAGCGTTCCGCGAGTCTCCAGGCTGCGACCGGGATCTCCCGCGCCCAGCGCTCGAGCTCAGCGGTCGCGGCCAGGTGGACGATGACGGGGTGATCGGCGGGTCGGCCCTTTGCGCTGAAGATGCGCGCCACGGCCTGCTCGCTGGCGGCGTCCGCTCCCAAACCGTAGACGGTCTCGGTGGGGAAGGCCACCAAACCACCACGGCGCAAGATCCCGGCTGCGTGCGCGATCTCCTCTTCGGTGCATCCGTACAGTGCCATGTCAGCCACCTGCGAAGGTCCATCCAGTGGACGTAGCCGTGATCCAGTCGCGAGCCCGCCCCATCAGTACGATAACGCGGTTGCGACAGCCGAGGCGATACATACACGAAAACCTCGAATCTCACGAAGGCCGAGATGTTTCCCAGAACTGCGCACGTGGACCATCGCGAGTTGTTCCTCGGACAGACCCCTTGCACTTACCTCCCCACCCAGGCACTGTCCGTCAAAACTCAGGCGACCCCGACTGAGCGCTGTGACACGCGTTCACCAGATGCCTCGCGTCGGTATCTGCGAAGGACCCTACCCGATTGGAGGAATACCCCCTTGAGATCCGTTTGCAGGATGGGCATGGTGGCGCTGGCCTTGGTCACCACGCTGTCGCAGCGCCTTGATGCGCAGCGGCGGCTGACCGGCACGGTCAGAGAGGAAGGTAGTGGTGCCCCGGTGTATAGCGCGTCGGTGCAGGTCGTTGGCGGGACTTCGGGTACCCTGACTTCCATCGCCGGGGCGTACACGCTCAATGCTCCTGCCGGGGCGTTTAGTCTCCGCGTCCGCCGTATTGGCTTTCAGGCGCAAGTCGTGCCGATCGCTGCCGGACAGTCGACGGCCGATTTCATCCTCAAGAAAGACGTTCTGCAGCTGGATGCCGTTCTCACCACGGCACAGCAGGGCACGCTCGACAAGAAGAACGCTGCCACCGCCACCATTCAGGTCACAGGTGAGGAACTCACGCGCGTTCCCGCCATGAGCGTGGACCAGGCGTTGCAGGGCAAGGTCGTGGGCGCCCGCATCAACATGAACAGCGGTGCTCCGGGCGGCGGCGGCCAGATTCAGATTCGCGGCGTCACCTCGGTGCTCGGTAATGGTGAGCCGCTGTACGTGATCGACGGCGTGATCATGTCCAACGCCTCCATCCCTGGCGGACAGAACTCCATCTCCCGTGCGTCGGGCTTCGCGGGCAACGTCACGAGCGTGCAGGACAATCGCACGAACCGTCTGGCGGATATCAATCCGAACGAGATCGAGGACCTGCAGGTGCTGAAAGGTGCCGCCGCGTCGGCGCTCTACGGGTCGCGCGCGACGAACGGTGTGGTGATCATCACCACGAAGCGTGGCAAGGCCGGCGAGACGCGCTGGAACTTCTCGCAGCGCGTCGGGGAGTGGTCGCTGCTTCGCGGTGTCGGTCAGCGCCGTTTTCTGGATACGGCAAGCGCGATCACGGCCGCCACACAAGCCGCGAATGCCGCGATTGCCCGCGAGCAGCTGACTGCGGCAATGGCAGCGAACAACGGGCAGATCCCGTACAACGATTTCACCACTCAGCTCTTCGGACGCAGGGAGCTGTCGTGGGAGAGTGCGGTGCAGGTCACCGGTGGCAGCGAAGCGACGCGGTTCGTAGCGTCGGTCGGGCGCAAATTCGACAACGGCATTGCGGTGAACACGAACTCTACCCGCGACAACGCCCGTATCAACATCGACCAGACCATCAATTCGAAGCTGACGGCGCGCCTCGACCTTGGCTATACACGCAGCGAGGCCAACCGCGGCATCTCCGGCAACTCGAACACGCCGGTGACGAGCCCGCTCTATGTCTTCGGCGCAACGCCGAGCTTCTTTACGCTCGATCGACGCGACGCGCAGGGGAACTTCGTCGCCAACCGCTTCGGTGGCAACGCGAACCCCAACAACACGTCGAATCCGTTTCAGACGCTGCAGTTCGTGAAAAACGAGGAAGGAACCGACCGCATTCTTGCTGCGGGCGAACTGAACTATCAAGCGCTGGAAACGGCCACCAACAAGCTGCGCTTCAGCTATCTGATCGGTGTAGATCGTTTCGCACAGGACAATCAGATCTACAGCCCGAACTTCCTGCAGTATGAGCCCAGCGACGGCCAGCTGGGGACGGCGGTGCAGCAGACGGCCAACAGCCGCCAGCTGAACCAGATCCTGAAGGCAACGCATCAGTTCACGCCGTCATCCCTGCCGTTCGCACTGACGACAACAGCCGGTGTGACGCAGGAAGAGCAGGGACTGAACCGCGCCAGCATCCGTGCGATTGGCCTGGTGCCCGGCATCCCGAACGTGAACCAGGGGCAGCAGCTCTCATTCCAGACCCGCGAACTGCAGCGTGACCAGGCGTGGTTCGCTCGTGAGGAATTCCTCGGCTTTGGCGAAAAGCTCTACCTCGCGGCCGCCGTGCGCGGTGACCGATCCAGCAACAACGGCGACGTCGCGAAGTACTTTGTCTTCCCGTCGGTGCAGGGGTCGTACCGCTTTGTGAATGTGATCCCGGCTGTCGAGGAGCTGAAGCTGCGCGCTTCGTGGGGCCAGACGGGGAACCGGCCACTGTATGGACAGCGGTTTCTGACGCTGCAGGGTATCAGCCTGATTGGCGGCGTCAACGGACTCGGCACGGTCGCCACGCTCGGCAACCCGGCCATCAAGCCCGAGCTTAAGGAAGAGGTGGAGTACGGCGTTGACCTGCAGGCCTTCAATCGTCGGGTCGCGTTGGAGTACACCTACTTCAACGCCAATGTGCACGACGCACTGCTGCTGCGGAACTTGCCGAACTCCTCGGGTGTCACGACGCAGTTCGACAACATCGGTCGCCTGCAGAACAACGGTCACGAAGTCGCCCTCAACGTCGTACCGCTCCAACTGAAGAACTTGACTTGGGTGTCGCGCGTCAGCTTCCAGCAGATCCGCAACAAGGTCCAACAAGCTGACAATGTGAATCCTTTCCCGCCCAACGTCGGCTTCGGCGCAGCATACGGTCGCCCACGTCTCGCAACCGGCGTGTCAACGACGGCCATCTGGGGCAACCGTCCGATCTTCACGATCAACTGTCGCGACACCGCCTTCGTCCGTGACACGATCATCGGTGAAGGCACGCCGGACTTCGAGATGTTCTACATCAACCAGTTCACCGTGGGCCGTTTCGCGCTCAACGTGCAGGTGGACTGGCGCAAGGGCGGCGACGTCTCGAACGTTGGTCAGAATGTCTTTGACCAGTACCGCAACGCTCGCGACCACGATGCCCCATCGCCGTGCCGCGGCGCGACCATCGCACGCGAAGATTGCGTGCGTATCGCCGGCGGGGTCCGGACCCTGCTGGACACCTCCGCGACCGCCAACCTGGGTGACTATCGCTGGTCCAAGTGGAATGGCGGTCAGGATGCCCGCATCATTACGCAGGATGGGTCGTTCGTGAAGCTCCGCGAAGTCGCGCTCTCGTACGACGTGCCGGCCAACCTGACGCGCCGCCTGTTAGGTGACCGTGGCAGCTCCGTCCGTCTGAGTCTGGTCGGTCGCAACCTGGCGATCTGGACGCCATACTGGGGCATGGATCCTGAGGTCAGCAACTTCGGCAATAACAACGTGGGACGCTTCGTCGATCTCGCCTCGTATCCACCCAGTCGCCAGTTTTTCTTCGCCATCGACTTCGGGTTCTGAGCCATGACTATTTCTCATATGACTGTCGTCCGCCGTCTCGCACTCACGGCCCTCGTCACCGTAGCGGGTTGCAACGCAGACCGGCTCAACGTGCCCAGTTTCAACGATCCTGCCGTGGGACCGTCCGATCGGCCCCTGCTGCAGAACCTCGCCAGCGGCATTCTCGCCGAGCAGCGTGGTGGTATGGCTGGCCTGATCAGCAACGTCGGCATTTTCGGTCGCGAGTCGTACAACTACACGGGCTCGGAGCCGCGGAACGTCACCCTGTTCCTGACGACGTTCCCGCTCGACAACTCCGGGTTCACCAACGGCCAGTGGGACCCGAGATTCCGCAATATTCGCAACGCACTGAACTTCATCGCGATCTCGGATGGTGCCGCGTTCCTCACGGATGCGGAGAAAAACGCCGCCTATGGGTACGCCAACACCATGCGCGCGCTTGACCTGTTCTACGTTATTGCCACGCGCGACACGCTTGGCGCACCCACGGCGATTGATCTGGTGAACAACACCGCGCAGCCGTTCGTCAGCCGTGACTCAGTGTATCGCTTCATCTCGGCGACGCTGGATCAGGCCAACACGCAGTTGACGGCAGCCGGTGCAGCGGCGTTCCCGTTCACCCTCACGACTGGGTTCGCGGGCTTTAACACGCCGACCACGTTCCGGCAGTTCAACCGGGCGTTGGCTGCGCGCATTCAGGTGTACCGCGGTACACTGGGCTGTGGTGCCACCTGCTTCACCGCGGCACTCACGGCACTCGGCGAGAGCTTCATCAACTCGGCCACGGGGGCTGACCTCCGGCGCGGGGTGTACCATGTGTACTCGACGGCGTCGGGTGATGCGCTCAATGGCCTGAACAACGCGGTCAGCCCAGATGTCATTGGGCATCCGAGTATCCGCACCGATGCGCAGTTGCAGACGAGCGGGCAGCGCGATGCGCGACTGGCCGCTAAGGTTCGGACACTGTCGCCGGTCCGCACGGCACCGGGTGCGAACCTTGGCATTCCGACCGATGTCGGCTTCTTGCTCTATCCGGATCAGACCACACCGCTTCCGATCATCCGGAATGAAGAGCTGATCTTGTTGCGCGCGGAAGCGAACATCGGCCTCGGGAGCTTCGCGTCGGCAACAACGGATCTGAACTACCTGCGGAGCGCCGTCGGCGGCCTTCCGGAGCTGGCGACGCTCACGGGCGCTGACGCGGCGGTGACAGCGCTGCTCTACGAGCGCCGCTATTCGCTGTTGTTCGAAGGACACCGCTGGTTTGACGTGCGGCGGTATCGCCGCATCACGAGCCTGCCGCTCGATCTCCCGACGCATTTCCGGGTGACCGTGATGCCGGTACCGCAAGCGGAGTGTGTGTTCCGTAGAACGCAGCCGGTCGCGCTGCGCGGGCCGGGCTGCTAGCAGCGGCAGCGGTTCGGGTGGCGTGCGTTGCGGGGCGGCCGACCGGTTGGTCCACCGCCCCGTTGGCGAAGTCACCTATTCCCATAGCAATAGCGTCGCTGAGCATGTGGTCATGATGATCCTGTCACAGGTGCGCAACTACATTCCTTCGTACAACTGGGTGGTCAAGAGTGGCTGGAACATCGCCGATTGCGTGGCGCGTTCCTACGATCTGGAAGCGATGAGTGTCGGTACCGTTGCTGCCGG
>JANLVM010000773.1:0-1639 GCA_031364015.1 Gemmatimonadaceae bacterium | reverse complement strand
GAGGTCGCCGCGAAGATGCTTGCGCCTGTGCTGCGAAAGATCAAACCTTGGGTGGGCACGGCGGCGTAAGTGCGCGGCTCGGCCCAACAACGCGTTGCAACTGACAAGCGAGTTTCGGTATGCTCGCTTCGCTCGCTTGGTTTCGTTCGCTTGCAGTTGAACGCTAGGCGTTATGCGATCTGGCGTGTAATTGACATGTGTCACGTGACACAGTACACTTCAAGGTGATCAAGACTTTCGCTGACCGTGCGACCGAAGAACTCTTCCGGACCGGCAAGGCGAAGCGCGTGCCGGTCGACGTGGCACGGCGCGCCCTGCGGAAGCTGGAGTCGATCGACGTGGCGGTGCGGCTCTCAGACCTGCTCGTGCCGCCGGGGAATCGCTTGCATGCGCTCAAAGCAGATCGAGCCGGGCAGCACGCGATCTCCGTGAACGATCAGTGGCGTATCTGCTTTCGTTTCGAGGATGGCGATGCGCACGATGTCGAGTTCTGCGATTATCACTAACCGGAGCACCCTCGCATGAGCATTCCCAATACGCGCCCGCGCGAACGACGGCCGATCCACCCTGGCGAGATATTGCGCGAGGACTTTCTTCCGGAGTACGGGCTGTCGGTTACCGCACTCGCGGAAGCTGCGGGCGTATCCCGGCAGTCCATGAACGAACTGCTGCGCGAGCGTCGCGCCGTGACGCCAGAGATGGCGCTGCGACTCGGGAAGTTGTTTGGCAACTCGCCCGAGTTCTGGTTGAATCTTCAGCGTAACGTCGATCTATGGGATGCGGCGCGTGGATTGAAAAGCGAGATTGCCCACATCCGGCCGCTGCAGGTCGCATAACAATGCTTGCTGCTTCTATGAGGCTGTAGTTGTCAAGGTCTGCAGTAACACGCAGCCGATACCGGACCCGGGGTTCGGGCCGATGCCATGCACGAAACACAGCGCGTGTTGCTGGCGGCTTCGCAGTTACGTGTCGAGGCGCTGGGCCTCGCTCACCCACTTCTATCCGTCACGGTGTGAACGCGCGCGCGATGCACGAGCGTCCGCCTGGGACCAGAGATCACCTGCGTGTACCCGAATGTTGTCGGGCACGGCTGAAGCCCTCACCGCGCGCGGCCCCTTCTGAACGAACGGTCCGTCCGCATCGACCAAGCAATGGGACGCAACCCGCAGCAAGCACGGGCACGACGCACCAGCGAGTCACACGCCAAGGAGATTGCCTACGCCTTACACAGGGCGCCCTCCGGCAACACGCCCGTTTCGAGGGAGCGCCACAGCGCAATCAGCAGCTTGCGCGCGAGCGCGACGATCCCGATCCGGCGCACGCGCGGCCCGCCATGGGCGAATCGGTCACGATACCAGCGACTGAGCGCGCTTTGCGGTTGGTGCCGCAGCCAGCTCCACGCGAGTTCAATCGCGAGCGCGCGGAGATAGCGGTTCCCCGCTTTGCTGATCCCCTGTTCGCGCCGAAGGTCACCACTTTCGCGCAGCGTGCTGCACAGCCCTGCGGCCGCCCCAACCTGGCGCCGATTCCGAAACTGCCGCCACGCGAAGAACTCGGTCGTGTAAATCCATGCCCCGACATCCCCAATGCCGCGCAGCGCGAGCAGGCGGCGCACCATCGGCACGACGGGATCCGTGCC